>NZ_BDHD01000376.1:0-1111 GCF_054786075.1 Treponema sp. R6D11
CGATAAAATAGTCAAAAGCCCAATCTCAATAAAACGCATATAAAGAGTTATAGCTTGCGTTAAAAGCATTAATCCACAAACTAGCGATAATAAAAATTGCACTATGCCGTAAATTAACATGACAGTAACAACACTAAGGAAAGAAACTATAGGGATGTCAAATAGGAATTCAAATAAAGCTGTGAAAAAAAGTGTAATTCCGCCACCGCCAAACATTTGAGATCCTAACAAAGGAATTTCGGTAGTAAATAAGTTTAAAGGCAAAATAACCGGATATCTGCCTCCATTGCCATCGTTTTTCCATTGGATTCCGCCTGTAGAATCTTGCAATTTATAAAAAGTTTCGTATATCGCTTGGCAAATGTTTGGTGCTAAATCAATCAATATTTTTGCCAATAATAGCTTAATCAGCATGCGTATGATGGATTCAACCGTCACTTTATCTAGCGCGATTATTTGCCCTATTAAATCGATTAGGAAATACAAAACAGTCAAAGAGTATGCAATGTTTTTAAAAGCATCTATAACATTTTTTACTCCTATGTCTGTTGTATTAACAAACCAAGGTTTACAAACCATTGCAATAATATTTCTACCAAAATCCGAAAGAGCATTAAAATCTTGAGCCATATCTAAGAGCATTTGTTTAGATCTAGAAGGAATCACAACAGCTAGTAAGGCATCGCCAATTCGCTCTAAGTCTTTCATCCAGTCCGCATGGGCGGTTTTAGGGAATAGCACGAAACTGAGCGCAAACACGCCAATCAAAGACGCGAAAACAAGCCCACATATCTTGAGCCCCTTAAAGCGTTTATTCGTCTTTTTCGCTTTTGTTTTCATATTTTCTCTTTTCATAGCACTCCCCTGCTTTCCTATGCTTTCCAAACTATATTCGAACTAGAATATTATCATCCCGCCGAGGACGTTAACCACAGCCAGCACGAACGCGCCGCCGATCGCCCAACGGATACCTTTTGCCTTCGCTTCTGCCTCGTCTGTCCTCATTCCTTGGGCGATTTGGTACGCGCCGAGGAAGATCATAAACATGCCCATAACGGAAAACGCGCCGAAGATGAGTTGCGAAGATAAGCCTTTTCCTTTTACTAAGCCA
>NZ_BDHD01000377.1:0-1218 GCF_054786075.1 Treponema sp. R6D11
CCTTTACACATATTAATACCGATCCTTCGCAAGAAAGTCCCTCTCTTGGCTACCTTAGACGCGGTTCGCGGGTAAGAATAGTCAGGCGGCAGACAGTTAAGACACAGGACGGCTATATTTCTTGGGTTTTAACCGACGGGCAACAGCAGGGTTGGCTTAAAGAAGATGTAATGGATATATACAATAACGAAAATCAGGCAATAACCGCTTCCGAATTATTGTCCCGCTGAAACAGCGCCTAATTGCCCGCACGCTCCCATAACAGAGCGTCCCTTATGAAGCCGCATGGTTACTTTTAACCCGTAACTTTCCAACATACGGATAAAATCTTCAGTTTCCCTTTTGCTTGGTTCACAAAGCGGCTTCCCCTCAAACTCAAACCCCGCGACAGGATTCCAAGGTATTATGTTTACGATACTGTCTAATCCTTTGGCAAAGTTTGCTATAGATTTCGCGTCTGTGTCGCGGGTATTTATCTGCCTGAGCAATGGCACTTCAAGAGTGATCCTGCCGCCGCTTTTTTTCTGGAAAAGCAGAAGGTTCTCCTTTACTTTATCAAGGGGGTTTGATTTTGTTATGGGCATAAGTTTTTGGCGTAAAGCTTCGTCCGCTGTTGTAAGCGAAAGGGCGAGCCTGACATAAGGTCCATTTTGGGCAAGATCATAAAGAGCGTCGCAAATACCGCAGGTGGAAATTGTAATTCTTCGCGGGGAAAAGTTAATTCCCTTTTTATTGTTTAACAACAAGATGGCTTTTCTTAAATTGGGAAGATTCAAAAGCGGCTCGCCCATGCCCATTACAACGATATTGTCTATGATATGCCCGCAGTCTTTGCCAAGAGAAGCAAGCCGCAGGTATAAAAATTGCTCGATAATTTCAGCGCAGTTAAGGTTGCGTTTAAAACCTAACGAGCCTGTTTTGCAAAAGACGCAGCCTGCGGGACAGCCGACTTGGGAGGAAAGGCACGCGGTAAGGCGGTTTTTCCCGTCGTTTAAAAGCACGGATTCTATTTTTGCCCCGTCTTCCAAAGCAAAGACAAACTTTTTTGTCTCTCCGTCCTCATGAATGCCGTCAACCTTGCTTGAATAAAGGCTGTAGTTGGCGCTTAACTCACTGCGAAGGGATACGGGGATATTTGTCATATCCTCAAGAGAATTAACCCCCTTGGCTATCCATTTAAATATTTGACCGGCGCGGAAACGGGGCAGTGTAGGGAGT
>NZ_BDHD01000378.1:0-1216 GCF_054786075.1 Treponema sp. R6D11
GATAATTGTTAGGCCACCCAAGCGCTGGTGCCTTAATTGCTTTAATTAGCCTCTTAGTCCATTTGCCCCAAATCGATTCCTGATGCCAGCTTTTTTCTTTCATATCTTCCCCCAAAAATCTTTTAAACTATTATATCATATTTTCCAATATATGTCAATTATTTTATTGGCCTTTTAACCTGTGGAGTCTTGCTTTTTTGTGGTTTAAGACCCGTTTCTCTAAATGCCACCATATTCTTCTTAACAAAACTATCACGATCAAATTTCATACCATTTTCCCTAATATCTTTTTGCACAGTTTGCAAATAATCAACAAACTTCTGCGCATTTGCTTCTGTAATCATATTGCGAACAGCTGTCCGCTCCTCGTCTCTCTCTTGGACCAAAAGCTTTCTAACGACGCTCTTCGTCGATGTAGCATTAATCCCTTTGAGTATTTGTTTATCTTCGCGAAGCAATAACTTTTTCAGTTCTGGGTCTGGCAAGCGCATGTCCTTGCCTTTCCATCTAATACACCCCGTAATCTTCGCCTTATTATTCGTATCATACGAAATCATGAACATAATATCATGATGCTCGCCTCGTTGCCGATTGGTTATATTTATGTAATCCTCGCTCTTAGCAACGATAACATTGTATTTGTCCCCTGATTTGAAATTGGGAGAAACAGTAAACATATCGCAAAAATCTTGTTTGGGAATTCCAAGCTCTCGCTCAGCAAAATAGACAACAGTCGCATATAACATCTTTGCCTCATATAAAAGCGTTTTTTCAATATCGCTTAATTTTGTAGACATCATTTCTCCTTCCCTCAAGAGAAAATCCTTACTATTTAATTATAACATATTTTCAGCTAAAAGTCGATAGTTTTTACGAAATTTTAACATAGCTTTTCTCTAGGTATTGCAAATTCATCAAAAATATGATATAATAACTGCTATGAACATACTAAAAAAGATCAAAGATAGCTTAAAGAAATTATACAAAAAGAATTTATTTATAGAAGCTTGCGATGCCGCCATGCTTGCAAGTGCCGGTTTTTTTGTGTCAAATATAATAACAGGCAACTTAAGCACAATGCATTACATATTTGACATACTAGTTGCCTTCGGCATCACAACTTCTGTTATTGCTAAACAACCTGGACGATGATGTTGCTTTGAGCCGAATAATTAACACGCCGGCGCGTAAAATTGGGAAGACTACGGGGTGTATT
>NZ_BDHD01000379.1:0-1215 GCF_054786075.1 Treponema sp. R6D11
GCTTGGAATGAGCCTGTCACTGAAAAAACCTTCTTCCGCCGCGTAAACACTCATTTCTTCGTTTTGAAAATATTTACTTTGTTCTTGAGACATTCTATACCATTTTTTCTGAATATCAATAGTAGGATATAACACGCCAACTTTAAAACTAACGCCGAATATTTTATTTGGAGACCATTTTTCGGCAAGAATATTAAAACCAAATGTATAAAAAAAGAATCTCCAATCTTCTATATTGCCGTACCTGTTTATATCGAATGTAAATTCAGGTCCGATATAAATATCCAAGGGAACCTTAAATACAATACTTGTATACAGTCCTGGGTAAACATCATTGGTATCGCTAAAAGACTTATTTCCGTAAAGAGATAATCGCCCTCCAAATTCTGCGCCTATTCTAAAAAATACGGTTTTTTCCTTTTCAGGTTTTTCTGTTTCTTCTTCTTCCTCTGCTACTACTGCTTTTTCTCTTTCAGGTTCGGGTCTTTGTTTAAACGCAGTTTTAGTCTCAGGTTCAGCTTCAGGTTCTTTATATTGATTCGGTTGTGTAACGGCAAAAACATGTATATTTACCCACTGAGATCCTTCGGCGGGTCTTCCAAGAATATCATACGGGATTACGCGAAAACGATAAGGTCCGGGAGACAGAGAAACTTCGATAAAATGCGCCTATTCTAAAAAATACGGTTTTTTCCTTTTCAGGTTTTTCTGTTTCTTCATCTTCCTCTGCTACTACTGCTTTTTCTCTTTCAGGTTCGGGTCTTTGTTTAAACGCAGTTTTAGTCTCAGGTTCAGCTTCAGGTTCTTTATATTGATTCGGTTGTGTAACGGCAAAAACATGTATATTTACCCACTGAGATCCTTCGGCGGGTCTTCCAAGAATATCATACGGGATTACGCGAAAACGATAAGGTCCGGGAGACAGAGAAACTTCGATAAAATGCGCTTTTGTAAATTCTTTTAAATACGGAGTATATGTTCCATTAATTTCTTTTTCAAAAACAACTTCATACTGTAGAGTATGTTCGCCCCCTTTCCATACAAACCGTTGAACATATTTAACTTCATCGCCTTTTTCTTCAATAAAATAACCCGATGTCTGCGCCGAAAGAAAAGAGGTAAATACAAATAAAATTATCGCAAGTAATAAATACTTTTTATTATTAATTGCCATATAAAATACCTGCATCTTCAATTTCAACCGGAGTGGGAGCG
>NZ_BDHD01000380.1:0-1212 GCF_054786075.1 Treponema sp. R6D11
GATAAGGTCTATTCTCTAGAGGAATTAAGAGAAAAACTAATTCCAATTTTCGTCGAATTCAATATTAAAAAAGCCGTCGTTTTTGGTTCGTACGCAAGTGGCAAAGCTTCAGCTGGCGACGACCTAGACCTCGTAATTTCTCCAACCGCAACTTTAGAACTCAAACCATACTATGACTTCCAACGCAAAATGCGTGACGCTATAAAACTAAACATAGACATTACATTCGAAGACTATCTAAACCCGTTCATAAAAGAAGATGTTCAAGAAAATTCGGTGGTAATCTATGAAAAATAGAGATGAAATGGTTTTAACCCTTTTAATCGAAAATTGCGACGAAATCATAGATGCCCTCAAAAGATTCAATATAACTACATATACAGAATTCAATAACGACAAAGTTATAAAACGCGCACAAATACGGCTCTGTCAACTTCGAAATGGTTTGGAGCATAGCGAGCAAAGACATTCCAGAATACGGCAAACTTTTCCGTCGTCTTCTCTCACAAATAAAATAGCTATCTCTTCTGGAACACAGCAACTTTACCCTCGCGAATCCCCAATGAACTTGCAACAGCAGACCGTATATTCTCTGCTGTTTTTTTATCTCCCGCTCCCCTCGCAATAACACAAACGCCAGCAATTTTCGGCAACTCTTCCTCTATTATAATTGGGCTTCCATTGACAACCGCAACAGCTGTCTCCTTCTGCATTCTATCTGATTTCTCAATTTGCGTATCAGTCGTCGTTTTTTCATCTTTTGCCAAAATTTGTTTTGTTTGCGAGCTAAGAGTAATAGTCACTTTAGCTTCCCCTGCGCCATACATACAAGAAACCATGTCTTCCAGTTTAGTCTCTAATTCCCTTGCATAATTTGAGTTAGACGTAACCGAATTGCTAATAGGTGTTTCTTTTTTATTCGGTGCAAAAGCAATCCACCCAATCAAGCAAACTGCCATAAGTATCAAATAAATGTAATACTTCTTCCCAAACTCCAACACTCTTTCTTTCATTTCTTCTTTCATTTTTTAACCTCCATTTTTTCTGGTTTATATTCTTTTTGTATCTCACTTTTATGTTCATCATCATATAACACAATCTTCTTCAAAGTTATCACATTCGCGTCATCTATTTCCACAACAGCCCGCGCCCGTACACCATATTTTTTTTCAATGCTTTCTTCTATCTTGCTTTCATAAGCCTGTACCATAT
>NZ_BDHD01000381.1:0-1205 GCF_054786075.1 Treponema sp. R6D11
GTGCGGGATTGATAAACCCGCGCGACATCTATAATTTTTTTCTCTGAGAAAGCATCTCCGATTAACTGAAAGCCGATGGGCAATCCAGTCGAATCAAATCCGCAGGGAAGAGCCGCAGAGGGAAGTCCCGCCAAATTGATCGACACAGTGTAAATGTCGCCCATGTACATCTTCATTGGATCGCCTGAATTTTCCCCAATCTTGTACGCCGTTGTAGGAGCGACAGGAGAAAGTATCATGTCATACTTGGCAAATAATTTTGTGTAAGCGTCTTTGATAAGAGAGCGTACCTGCAATGCTTTTTTGTAATAGGCATCGTAGTACCCCGACGAAAGCACAAATGAACCGAGCATGATTCTTCTTTTTACTTCCAGTCCGAAACCTTCGTTGCGTGAAAGACGGTACACTTCTGAAAGGGACTGCGCGTTGGAACTGCGGTAACCGTACTTTAAACCGTCATAACGCGAAAGGTTTGACGACGCTTCTGCGCAGGCGATAATGTAGTAGGTTGGAATCACATAATCCAAAAACGGCATTTCAAATTCTTCTATAATCGCACCCGCAGCTTGGAGTTCTTTTGAAACAGCCAGAACCGCGTTTTTTACTTCATCGTCAATTCCGCCTGCAAAATAATTGCGTGGTAATCCTATCTTTACTCCATCCAACTTTGAGCCAACATCTCCGAATTCAAACGGTTTTTCTATGACGCAGGTGCTGTCCCTTTTATCCGGTCCCGAAATAATCGAAAGCAAAGCGGCGCAGTCTTCAATGTTTTGTCCGATAGGACCGATTTGATCGAGTGACGAGGCATAAGCGAGAAGCCCGTACCGCGACACTGAGCCGTAAGTCGGCTTAATTCCCGTAACGCCGCAAAAGGCGCAAGGCTGGCGAATACTGCCGCCCGTATCGGAGCCAAGAGCGATAGGTATTTCCCTTGACGCAACTGCGGCGGCGCTTCCACCCGATGAGCCGCCTGCGACACGCGCGGTATCCCACGGATTGTGAACCTCGCCAAACGCGCCGGTTTCGCTTGAGCCGCCCATAGCGTATTCGTCCATGTTTAGTTTTCCAACAACAACCATGCCGGCTTTCTCCAATTTCTCGATAACCGCCGCGTTAAACACGGGCGTATAACCTTCGAGCATTTTTGACGCGCAGGTAGTTTCGATTCCTTCTGTGGAAATATTATCTTTGATGGCTATGGG
>NZ_BDHD01000382.1:0-1205 GCF_054786075.1 Treponema sp. R6D11
AGCATATCGGTAAGATTTTTAATTATATCAATAATTTTTATATTTTGATTTTTTATATCAAACATCATATTTTCATTGGCTTCTCTGATACCGGCTCCGTGGCGGCTAAGCTCTTGCGTTTGAACGGCAAGGCTTGCCACTTCTTTTGTTTTTTCGGCTGATTGAGAAGTAAGATTTCTGTTGCTTTCCATAGTGTTGACAATTTCCGCGACGCTGGCTGATTGTTCATTTGCGGTAGCTGCCATTTGCCTTGCGGTTGAAGATAAATCAAGCATTGCAAGTGAAACCATAGAAGAGTTTTTATTGATTGACGAAAAAGTAGATTGTAATTTTGACAAAAAACCGCCTAACAAAGTCATAAATTCGCCAAGCTCATCGGTTGAAATTGACTCTATAACTACAGACAGATCATTTTCGTTAAGACGCTTAAAAACAACTCCCATGCTGTCTGTAGAGTTACGGATATTGAAAGCCGTAATAAAGATAATAAAAAACGCAAACGACGTCGCAAAAATAGCGGCGATAAGTGATAATATTAAACGCAAACGGTAGGAAGAAATCCTCTCTTTTATAATGGTTTCCAGTCTGCCGGTAGACGCTACTTGCAAACGATATGTAGTGTTATTTGCTCTGGTTGCCGTTTCAAAAAGAGCGGGAATAACTTGAATGTCTATAATAGGTTCGTTAATAATGTATTCTACGGAACTTGAAAAATAAGAGATAGTGTCATAACAAGATTTTAAAAGAATTTCAAAAGATTCAAAAGTATTGATATTTTTATTTCTTATATTTTCCACCGAGCGAAACCTGTTTTGTATTCTTATATTGTCGGAGTACATTAATAATTCAAGATTAAGCAAAAGCTCTGTTTTTCGTCTTTGAGTAAACGCGCCATCTTGAATAGTCCTTAATAAATTTCCTATTAAAACCATTCTATCTTGCGCTTGAGGAAGTTCCTGAAAAGCCGCGGCGACAAGATATGCGCCTTCTATATCCCTGTCTGTAATAAGTCCTGAAATATCCACGACATAAGTTATTATTTTGTTTAATTCTAACATCATCTGCCTATATGCCCATAAAAAAGAATCCCGAATAGATGTTTTTGATAATAGTTCCCAATTGTCAATCAGAGATTGAGGAGATATGTTTGAAATTTCCTCATAAAAGTATTCTTCATTATTATTTTTTAATTCTGAAAGCAATTC
>NZ_BDHD01000383.1:0-1205 GCF_054786075.1 Treponema sp. R6D11
GTTGTTTCTTCTGGTATTGATATTTCGGGTATTGTTGATTGAACAGTTTGTCCGCCAGTGGCTAGTTCAATATAAGGATCGTGGTAAAAAAGTCCTTTAATAAATCCTCTGACACCCTCATATTCAACAGGCACAAAATAATCCTCATTATTCTTGATAACTTCGCCCGTTACTCTTAACTTACTTCCTTTTTTTGCCCATTTTACTACAGCGTCCCAACTCTCTGTAGTATTAGAATAGATAGGCGTTCCTTTATCTGCTGAATAATCACTTACAACAGTTACAAACACATTTTGCGTTGCGGCTTTCTTTGCGGCATCGGTTATCGGTTTCATTATCTCCGCTGATACTGCAATGTTTTTGTTATATTCTACTTTTATTAAAATCACATCAGCAACACATAAGGCTACTGTAAAGCCAACCGCAATGAGCATTACTGTTGATTTCAGTACTTTCCTTGCAACTCCTTTGTTCCGTTCCGCTACTACGTGTGCGTAGGGTCTTGTCGCTATGATGTAATAGACAAATCCGGCGGCGGTTGTGCCGAGAGCAAAAACTGCCTCCGCTATCTGATTCTTAAAGATTCCGATGATCATACTTGCAATAGCACCAAACCAAATGAACATTGCAAACTTTTTAACTATATCGCTGAACACTAAAGCACCCATTTCTTTTACCACGTCATAGTGCCAGAGGAAGTACCATGTGGGGGCTAATATCACCGGAGCAATTATAAATAAATACTTTTGAATTTCTGCGTTCGCGTTGTTGAATAGGTGTCCAGAAAACCCAAACGCCATCAAAAGTATAAAAGGACCTGCTATAATCATTAACGCAGTTGTTATAATCTTGCCGACAAAGCCTAACTTTAAGAGCAAGCCCCATATCAACCCTACCAGTTTGGCGATTATTATCGGACCCAAAATGAAAAGAGCGACAAATATCCCGGACATTCCTCCCATTATTCCGCCACCGCCGCCTTTGCCTCCGCCTCCTGCCGCACCTTGTTCATGTGCTTCTGCAGCACCCCTAGTGGAATGCCAAGACCCGTCGCTCGATTGCCAATTATTCCCGGCAGCTCCGTCTCCATATTCAACTGACATAAAAATCTCCTTTCATGCATTAAGCGGCATGAACGCTTTTATTAATTACCTCGCCCTCCACTAACAGTGGGAGTCCGCCAACGGCGGTTGTTTGGGCGGGGG
>NZ_BDHD01000384.1:0-1094 GCF_054786075.1 Treponema sp. R6D11
CTTGTTATTGGGTTCTATCTTGAGAGGTGGTTTAGACCCATTTAATACCTTCCTGTTGGGAGGTGGTCTTGCGATAGGATTTTTTATTGGCGGCATTATTGTAATTGCTAAAAATAAGGAGTAATTTATGGAGATGTTAATTCTTTTTGCGATGGTCGGTGTCCCTCTTTTTGTGTTCGGGCTTTTTTGTGCATATAAAGGGAATAAAGAAGAACATAAAGAGCAACAAGCGAATTTGTCGGTACAAAGTCACTAAAGACTTTTTCTGTAAAAATTGTATAATAAGTCCATGAAAGCTAAAAACGTCTTGCCGATAGAGCGACATGGTTACGACTTTATCCCTGCCGAGTATTTGTCGCAGGGAGCGGACGAGTACTGGCAAAGGAACGCTCAGCAGGCGGAATTGTTTTCCAAAAAGAAAGACAGTTGGCGAAAACTGAAACCTGCGGAAATTGAGATACTTATTCAAAATAGAAATACTTGCTCAAAGTGGGACGACTTCCTTGTAACCGATCCTTTTGACCCTTCGCTAATCCGTGACTCAAATTTTTACGGTCTTGTCCGCATAGGCACTTTGCAAAATGTTCTCCTTAAACATCATGACTTTTGTATTCCATCAGGGATTCGTAACAGCACAATTGTTTCCTGCGACATTGGCGATGACACGGCAATTCAGGAATGTGCGTTTATTTGCAATTACATAATCGGGAACAACTGCATACTTTCAAGAATTGATGAATTGCAGACTACCAACCACGCAAAGTTCGGTAACGGCGTAATAAAGGACGGCGAAGCCGAAGAGGTGCGTGTTTGGATCGATGTAATGAACGAAGCGGGCGGACGTTCCATTCTGCCGTTCGATAAAATGATAACTGCGGACGCCTATCTTTGGGCGGCATACCGAGATGATACCGCCTTAACAAGCAAGCTGGCGGAGATTACGCAAAAACAGTACGGCGGCTTTAGAGGCAGTTACGGAGTTATCGGTTCAAACGCAGTGATTAAAAGTTGTTTGATTATCAAGGATACGGCGGTAGGGGAGAACGCTTACATTAAGGGAGCGAACAAACTTAAAAATATTACGATACAGTCGT
>NZ_BDHD01000385.1:0-1201 GCF_054786075.1 Treponema sp. R6D11
TTGCAGAAGCTGAAGTACTGACTGACCTCTTTGATTGGCCTGTGCCAACATAGCGGTTCCGGACTGTGTGAGAATCATGTTTTTGGTGTAATCTACAGTCTGATTTGCCATGTTCGCGTCGCGGATGCGGGACTCTGAAGCTTGCAGGTTTTCTGCACCCACATCTAATCCACGGACAGTGTGCTCAAGACGGTTCTGGTAGGCGCCAAGGTCAGCTCTTTGTTTGTTGATGATCCTTATCGCTTTGTCGAGAGTTCCAATGGCACGGTTGGCACCGTCCGGCGAGGACAGTGTAATAAAGGTATCGTCACCGACGTTACGGATACCGAGACCCTTAGCCGTCATTGTGCCGATATAAACTTGCGTTCTCTGATCCATGTTTGCTCCGATATGGAACCACATAGATGCCGTAACCACATTTTCGCCGATTGGCCGGCCGAAACGGCCTGTCAACAGGTTCATTCCGTTGAATTGGGCGTGTGATGCGATTCTGTCTACTTCCGCAACCAAGGAAGAAACTTCAACCTGGATGTAGATGCGGTCTTCCTCGGAATAAATTCCGTTAGACGCCTGAACTGCCAATTCACGAAGACGCTGGATAATGTCCTGGGATTCCTGGAGGTAACCTTCAGTGGTCTGAATGAACGAAATACCGTTCTGGGCGTTGGTTGACGCCTGATTCAAACCGCGAATCTGCGAGCGCATTTTTTCTGATACTGCTAATCCAGAAGCATCATCACCGGCGCGATTGATGCGCAGCCCGCTCGACAATTTCTCCATGTTCTTATCCAGGTATACCTGGGTAACCTTGAGGGACCTGTCGGCAAACATTGCACTTAAGTTGTGATTGATAATCATATACTCACTCCTTTGGCTTTTTCGGCGCTCCGTCAACGACGGATTTGCGCCGCGGCTTCCATGCCGTACAAAAAACCGCTTTGCGGTATTCTGTTTTTGAGTTTCTCCAACGGAAAAACTCAGATACTGTTTGCGAATATTTGCGTATAACGCAAATATCCATGTGCCATATCGCATTTTCCAACGGAAACTGCGAAAGAACCCTCGACCCACCGTTCCCGGAAGGGTGAGGATACCCGGATAAACCATGTATGTCCAACGGACGCATAATTCAGCCGGATGGAGAAAATGTCTATAAGATCTTGAACCAAGATCCTATAGAATTTTCCCTTTTCACTTACAG
>NZ_BDHD01000386.1:0-1200 GCF_054786075.1 Treponema sp. R6D11
ATATGAAGGGGAGTGTCGCCGTGTTCATCGCGAAGATTAACGTCGGCTCCATTTGCGACTAACATTCCCAATACGTCTAAATAAACGTTAACCGGAATTCCCACATGGAGAGGAGTATTTCCTTTTCCGTCTCTGGCGTTTACATCGGCTCCGTTTTTAATGAGCAACGCTATAACGTCTTTATTCCCAACCCTTGACGCCTCATGTAAAGCCGTGGCTCCAGACGTAGTTTTTATGTTTAAATCTACTTTTTTGTCTAAAAGGAAATAAATAAGCCCAGTATGGTTTTCTATTACGGCAAAATGAATAGGAGCAAGCCCTTCGTTACGGCGTATATTGTAGTTTCCGCTGCGAACCGCCGGTCCAAAATAAGTGAAAATCTGATTATCGCAGTAACCGCCTGCTAAAATTAACTGCTCGGCTATAGACATATGAGTTCTGGAATCAGGTCTTTCAAGCGCATAATCAACAGCATTTTTATCATCGTTATCTTTTTTATTTATAAGAGCGATAGACGTAGAAGAAATTTTAAGTATATCCGTTACGGCAGTTTCATTACCCGCAATTACCGCTATATGAAGAATAGTTCTTCCTGATCTGTCTATGGAATTTACTGTAATTGGGGTTAAAATAGCATTAAAAACCGACGGAGCTTTTTCCATAGCTAGAATCGACGCTATCGCGTTATCTTCGATAGGAATAGTCTGATGAATATCTAGACCGCCTGTCGCTAAAACTTCGGCAACTTTAGCGTCATTATTTTTGATACAGATTCCAAGCGGAGTTTGTCCTGAATTATCGGTAACATTGGGGTTAGCCCCCAGCGATATAAAGAAAGCCGCAAGTTGGGCGTCATTTTTTTCCGCCGCGTAATGAAGCGGTGATTTCCCGTCCGGATCAACCGCATTTACATCGACTTCGCTAAGGAAGTGATTACGCGCGTTTTCGTCCCCGCTTTGCAATAAAGCCCAAACATCAGGGGGCTTTTTTGAAGTGCTTTTACAACCGCTAATAAGCAGTAAAATAACCGTTAAAACAATAAAAAACGAACGAAAAAATGATACCTTTTTCATACTTATATAATCGGCATAAAAAATTCATCAATTTAGCGAAGAAATAGGGGAAAATTATAGAAAATAAATGCTTCTGCGGCCTAGAAGACTTGAACTTCCATGGCTCTCGCCACTAGCACCTCAAGCT
>NZ_BDHD01000387.1:0-1198 GCF_054786075.1 Treponema sp. R6D11
TCCGTAAGCCCCTGCCACCCTGCCCACATGGAATGTGGTCAGGTCGGCAGGGACTGGAACTAAAAAGCCTTTACTCTCAAAGCCCCGGCAAAAGCCCCTAAGTGCGCTCTCGCACACGGGACTTTTGCCGTGGCGATTAGTTTCCGATGTCAACTGTTGTTTAACCTTTCGCAATTCCGTACTGAAAACTTTATCCCGAAGTACCCGCCCGTCCGCTTGAACTCTAGTTTGCAAGCAAACCAGAATTCCAAGCGGACAGGCGGCATTGAAACTTAATGACAGCTTTATTCGCCCAAGACCCACCCCACAAAGCTATGACCGACAGCCGAGCTAACTCCGTAAAAACCCGCCACCCTGCCCACATGGAATGTGGTCAGGTCGGCGGGTACTGGAAACAAAAAGCGTTTATTTACATAGCCACGGCAAAAGCCCCGCCCTGGCTTCCGCGCGGCATACACCGCGCTAAATGTAAAAGTTAATTTTGGTCAGTTTTTATGAAAATTAAGCCAGTTTACGGCATCGCTTTTGCCATGGCGATTAGCCTCCGACCGACCGCCGCAATTCAAAAGACGTGACTAACCTGACGATGAACGGCTAATGCAATGTAGGAATGTACATTCTGCCCTCAATTCCCGGCATACCCCTATATATCTCTTTTTATTTATTTTTTTTATTCTTTTTGAAAGCATAAGCAAAATAAAAAGAATAAATAGAGTAATAAAGATAAAGCAATAATACTCAATACATCTCCGTACCACAATTTTCAATGTAGCTTCTCATGGCGCAAACCATGACGCATAGCCCGTGAAACTACACCTTGCCGCCAGAGAAATATTTTTATCAGGGGGAGCGTGCGCGCCCCCTGATAATTGCCAGTTTTTGTAAGTTTTAAGAACAAACTATGTAACAACGATTTTTTAACTCATTTTAACATAACAATAAAACATACTGCCGCTATCTTATGAGTAAATAATGTCAATAACGGCAGCAGGAAAAATCATACCTTATGCCTTCACCGCCCAACCGGGGAAAGGGGCGCGGGGAAAACCAATCACCCCTGAACCGCCACGTCCTGCCAGTACCGCGCCTCGGCAGTCCGCTTCTGCACCATCCCCAGTTCCTTCATCCTCAGCCCGAACATACGCTCGCCATGAAAATCTTGAAAGTCGGCAGAAAGTTAAAATGCTCCCCGTACAGG
>NZ_BDHD01000388.1:0-1195 GCF_054786075.1 Treponema sp. R6D11
GCGGCGCTAACGGTATCGGCATTGTAGACCTTGTTGAGAACAGGGTTGTCGGCATTACAAGCGACAAATATACTGTTTCCGATTGTACGGGACGGTCAATCATAATGCGTATTTACGCCAATCTACTTCTTCGCCGTTCTTCTGCCAGTGCCCGCTTTCCCCGCCGCCGCCTTCGCCGAGGCGGCTTTAGCGCCACTCTTCTTCTCAAGCTGCATAAGCGCCCGCACATAAACCGGTAAGCGGTAAAGTTTGATAAACCCCTTCGCATCGGCGTGGTTGAACAATTCCCCCGTAGTAAAACTTGCGAGACTGGTGTTGTAGAGCGAGTAGGGTGACGTAACTCCCGCTGCGCTAATCGAACCTTTGTAAAGTTTAAGCCGCACTTTTCCGCTGACCGTCTGCTGGGTGCTGTCAACAAAAGAGGAAATCGCTTCGCGTAACGGAGTGAACCAGAGGCCGCCGTAGATAAGCTCGCCCATTTTAAGGGCGGCCTGCTGTTTGAAAGAGTAAGTCTGCCTGTCAAGACAGAGGTGTTCAAGCTCGCCGTGGGCGTAGTAGAGGATTGAACCGCCCGGCGTTTCGTACACCCCTCGGCTCTTCATGCCGACAACCCTGTTCTCAACAAGGTCTACAATGCCGATACCGTTAGCGCCGCCGATTTTGTTAAGCTGGTTGATAAGGGCGACCCCTTCCATTTTCTTTCCGTTAAGAGAAATGGGAACGCCCTTTTCAAATTCAATTTCCACGTATTCGGGCTTGTTAGGCGCTTTTTCAGGCGGAACCGTAATGGAGAGCATTTTTTTGTACATCGGCTCGTTCTCCGGGTCTTCAAGCTCCAACCCCTCGTGGGAAATATGCCAAAGGTTGTCGTCCATGCTGTAGGAATTTTTTTTCTTCATGGGGGCGGGGATTTTTCTTCTGGCAAGATACCTCATCTCATCTTCCCGGCTTTTAAGCTTCCAAGTCCGCCACGGGGCGATAATTTCAATGTCGGGTGCGAGCGCCATGATGCCAAGATCAAACCTTACCTGATCGTTCCCCTTGCCCGTCGCACCGTGGGCGATGGCGGTCGCCTTCTCCTTTCGCGCGTATTCGACAAGCACCTTGGCGATTAACGGCCTGGCGGTGGAAGTGCCGAGCAGGTACTTGTCCTCGTAAACCGCCCCCGCTTTAAGCGCCGGCCAGATGTATTCTT
>NZ_BDHD01000389.1:0-1192 GCF_054786075.1 Treponema sp. R6D11
TAGAAGATAAAAAAGATAAAATTGTCGATCTTGAAAAGGGAATTAGTGATTTAGAAGGAAGCGTCCGCGACAGCGAAGATTATATACGAGAATTGGAAAAACAACTGTAATGAAATGGAGGGGCGGTTAAATGCCGGTAAAAAAACAAGTAAAAAAAACAAATACAAAAAATAGCGCAAAAGCAAAGCCTGCAGTTGTAAAATCTCCGCCAAAAACATCGGCAGGAAAAGCTCCTGTTTATGATGAATCAAAAATAAAAACTCTGTCCTCTCTGGAACATATCAGGCTTAGAACGGGAATGTACATAGGGCGGCTTGGCGACGGATCAAACCCCGATGACGGTATTTATGTTTTGTTAAAAGAAGTAATTGATAACGGCATTGACGAATTTATTATGGGTAATGGAAAACTTATAGAGACAGTCGTAAAAGATATTGATAAGCCCGGCAAGGCGATGGTTAAAGTGCGCGATTATGGGCGCGGTATCCCTCTTGGAAAATTGGTAGAATGCGTATCGGTAATAAATACGGGGGCAAAGTACAATGACGACGTGTTTCAGTTTTCTGTCGGTCTTAACGGAGTGGGAACAAAAGCTGTTAATGCGCTGTCGATTCATTTTAGGGTAGTCGCTATAAGGAGCGGAGAATTTGCCGAGGCGATTTTTGAAAGAGGAAAACTTAAAAGCGAGCGCAAGGGCAAGTTAAAAGAAGCGTTAAAAGACGGAACAATGGTGGAATTTGTTCCCGACCCTGAAATTTTTAAAGATTATGTTTTTAATCCCGAGTTTATAGAAAAGCGCGTGCAGAATTACGCATACCTTAACGCCGGGCTTACTCTTGCTTTTAACGGCAAAAAATTTATTTCCAACCGAGGGTTATACGATTTATTGCAGGAAGAAACAGGAAGCGACGGATTGTATAATCTTGGCTATTATCGAGGCAAACATTCACCTAACGGGCAACTGGAAATAGCTTTTACGCATACCAACAACTACGGCGAGGAATTTTTCTCGTTTGTAAACGAAAAATCCCCCTCTGACGGCGGAACGCATTTATCCGCTTTTAAAGAAGGTTTTTAAAGGGGGATTCAAACTTTTAAAAAAAAAGACTCCCGCTCTGAAGATGTGCGTGAAGGGACAACCGCCGCAATCGCCATTAAAATAAAAAGTCCAGTCTTTGAAAGCCAGACAAAA
>NZ_BDHD01000390.1:0-1080 GCF_054786075.1 Treponema sp. R6D11
TAGGAAGTTAATATATCCTTGGGCTAATTCGCCTTTCCATAATACGAATCTAGAGCTAAAACCTCGAACCCAGATTTCAATATTTTTTGCGTATGTTTCGCTTTCTTTGGCGATAGATGTTATTTCGTTTGTTAGTTTATAAACTATAAGCCCGAAGATTGTTAATAGAAGCACTAAGCAGATTGCCCAAGCGAAGATGGAAGAGAAGGTTTTGTTAAGCTTTAATTTATCATGAAGAAAATTAGCTAGTGGGGCGGTTATTGCTGCGACGATATACGCTAATATAAATGGCATGAAAAGGGTGAGGGCGAGTGGTAGATAATTCTTCAAAACGAAAACACCGATGCCGATATATGCGATATAAATTAAAATTCCTATATGTTTATTTCTTGTTTGTTCATCCATGGAATTATTATACATTATATAGGAGGTAATGTCAATAGATTTAAAAAAATTTATAAAAAAGTATTGACAAATTACTAAAAATATGATATATTTTTAGCAGTCGGCACCTTTGAGTGCTAAAGACATAAAATTTATAAGGAGGCAAAAAATGAAATTTGAACCAAACGGGGACAGATATTTGGTTAAATTCTGCGAAGACACGAGCGAAACAAAAAGCGGAATTTTGCTAGCTAGCTCCGCACAGGAAAAGCCACAGTTTGCTGAAGTTGTTGCAGCTGGTGATGGCAATACAGATGATAAAAAAATTGAGATGAAATATAAAATCGGCGACAAAGTTAGTGTTGGTCGATATGCAGGAAACGAAATTAAGCTAGACGATGAAGAATTTGTAATTGTTAAGCAGGATGAAATTTTAGGGAGGTTAAAATAGCCATGGCGAAGACGATTAAAACTGGCGATGAAGCTAGAGAAGCGTTATATAGAGGAATAAATATACTTGCAGATAGCGTTAAAACAACCGTTGGACCTAAAGGGCGCAATGTTGCTATTGACAAGAAATTTGGTGCGCCACTGATCACTAATGATGGTGTAACGATTGCTAAGGAGATAGAACTGGAAGATCCACATGAGAATATGGGCGCGCAACTTATTAAGGAAGCGGCGGCGAAGACCAAT
>NZ_BDHD01000391.1:0-1187 GCF_054786075.1 Treponema sp. R6D11
GCCAGTAGCCGCGCGCGAAGCTTCCGTTTATACGGCGGTAACGCTTGCCGAATATTACAGGCAGATGGGCTTGAACGTCCTGTTGCTTGCGGACTCCACAAGCCGTTGGGCGCAGGCTATGCGCGAAATGTCAGGACGCTTGGAAGAAATCCCGGGTGAAGAAGCGTTCCCAGCTTACATGGAATCTACAATTGCCAGCTTCTACGAAAGAGCCGGTATTGTCCGCCTGCGAGACGGCGGTTTAGGCTCTGTAACAATCGGCGGAACAGTAAGCCCCGCCGGTGGTAACTTTGAAGAGCCGGTTACGCAGGCGACATTGAAAGTAGTAGGCGCGTTCCATGGTCTTTCACGCGAAAGATCTGATGCGCGTAAGTTCCCGGCAATTCACCCGCTTGATTCATGGTCAAAGTACAAAGGAATTATCGACGGCGAAAAAGTAGCTTACGCGCATGGTTTTTTGCGCCGAAGTTCCGAAGTTGAACAGATGATGAAGGTTGTAGGCGTTCTTCGTAGCAGTCAATCGCCCTTTTTACGGGCCATTTGAAGCTGAGTTTTACGGGAACGGCGTTTCCTTTTTCGTCTTTTAATTCAGCGATTGTTTCACGGATATTGTAAGTTCCGGCTTCTTTTACCCAAGAAACCGTGTAATTTCCATACAGGTTAAAGGGAACCATTATTCTGTGCGTAAAGGAGCCTTCGGGGACTGTTCCCAGAGTGTCAGCTCTTTCTACTTTGTCGCCCGGTTTAACCTTTGGCGTAAATTGCCATGTATTTGATACAGGCAGAGCGTCAAGGTAAACGCCTCTTTCAAGGAAGAATCCGGCGGCTTTCGCCAACTGGGGCAAGGGGTTTTGAAGACCGTCGTAAACCTGTCCCAGAAGACCGGGACCTAATTCGACGGATAACATATCCCCTGTAAATTCAACTTCATCGCCGATGGTAATACCCTTGGTAATTTCAAAGACCTGAAGTTGGCTGATTTCGCCGCGAATTCTGATTACTTCGCTTTTTAGCCGTTTATCGGCGACTTTTACATAGCCGACCTCGTTCATGGATACGTCGCCGTCAAAACGGACGCTTACCATGTTGCCGTTTACGGCTGTTACTATTCCTTTTGTTCCAATCATTTAGTTTCCCCCGGGGAATGTTGCGCGCTTTCTAAAATAGAAGCGTACAAAGTTTTATAT
>NZ_BDHD01000392.1:0-1184 GCF_054786075.1 Treponema sp. R6D11
TGCGGTAATCCCACGCGTAACGCCTTTCATACACGCTGTTTGCCTTGTTTCCGCTCCCGGGTCTCGTAAGCGCGAAACCGTAGTCCGCGCTGTATACTCCGTCTTCGTAGCTGTACGCGGCGCTTCCGCCGTCAGCGGTACTGTGCCCTCCGTAGCGTTCCTCAACAACGTTCCCGTTCCCGTCGTAGCGGTAATACATTTCCCCTATCTTTTCAGCCTTGTGTCCGCCCTCGTAATATTCGTAGTCGAAGCTGTAATTTAGCTCCATTCCGTTCTTCACCTGCCTCGTCTTGCTTTCACTGCTCGTCTTCTTCGTCATGTTTCCTATTGCCGCATAGAACTGTACATTTTAACAAGATCATTATATTTCCTGCTGTATTGCCAAGCATCAAAAACAATCGTATTCGGTCTGTCAATTTCAGGTTGTTTATTCAAATCTCTGTTATTACTTGCCTGAGAATAGCCTGTATATACAGTTGATACAATTAAACCTATAATTAAAATGCCTTGTTTCCATGTTTTCATATCATTTCTCCTTTTAATGCCACCTAAGGCGGTTATTATTATGTCATATATAGCCAATAAATACTAGCCCTTATGTAGATGTTAGGCTGCCTCAAGTAGCCCGAAAAGAACACAATTGCCATCAAGCCAATATATTTGCTCTTAAACCTTTTCCTAAATCTTAAAACCAAGTTTAGGGTAAATGGTATATAACTACTCATATATAACACAACTTATCATACACATCTCACGCTTCCCTTTCAAACATCCGCAACACTTCCCTTAAATACACATTATACCGCTCTTTCTCAACAGATGCGGACAAGAAATCAGCTATTTCTTTTATTTATTCACCCTGCACTTTTATTAAATATAATTCTTTATCTATATCAGTTTTTAATAAACTATTTTCCTTTTTGTCACTATCAAATTTTTCAAAAACTGTTTCCATTGTTATGCTCTTTTTCTTATTAAGATAGTTTTTTAATATTAAGTAATATGTCAATGGGAAATCACCAGAATTTAATCCATTTGCAAAATATCCAATAATCCCATATTTATTTAGTATTGTATCACATGAATTTATTAAATCATTTAAAAATTCTATAAAATCAATTTCTCCATCAAAAACACATTCATCTTTTTCGTAATGTTGTATAATTTTTAATATAGCCTTATCT
>NZ_BDHD01000393.1:0-1180 GCF_054786075.1 Treponema sp. R6D11
GTAAAGGAAGGAGCGATAAGGTACTCGTGCTTGCCGTCCTTTAACGCCGTAACAAGGGACTGCGCGAGGTCGGTAAGGTTGAAGAAGTATGCGAAAGGCAGACGGTAAAGGGGCTTGAAGGAGTCAGTGCCGACGATCTTTCAAATATCGTTATCGCTTACGAACCAGTCTGGGCGATTGGCACGGGAAAAACCGCCACTCCGCAGGACGCTGAGGCCGTTCACGCCTTTGTCCGCAAGGTAATTGGGCGCCTGTACGGCGAAGACGCGGCGAAAAAAATCATTATCCAGTACGGTGGTTCCGTAAAGCCGGATAACGCCGCCCAGCTTATGGCGATGGAAAATATAGACGGCGCCCTTGTCGGCGGCGCTTCGCTTAAGACGGATACTTTCGTACCCATTGCCAAATTTTCATAATTAACAAAGGTTTACGGCAATAGGGCAGTCATGGGTATTTTTTGTTTATTGTGGGTTCCCTTTTTCTTTTTGTTCAGAAGAACGTTCACGGGCGGCGGAGGCGGCGGGGTATGGGCCCTGCTGTTAGGCAGTATTACGGCGTTACTCCAATTCTTCATGGGTTACATGATTAAACCGGGAGGTTTTGGCCTTTCGCGCTGGCTTTTTGGTTTTTTTGAGATAGTAAGTTTGCCAGTGCTTATACCGATAATTTTATACGCTTTTTTATACCTTTTCCGGGGGCTTTCCGGCTCCGCCGACTTCGCCGATTTCGCCCTTCTGTGGATGATACCCGTCGCGGCATTACGCGCGATAGGCTGGGGACCCACAAACGACGTTATTTTGCTAATATCCGTACCCCTTCTTTGGACGGCGCTTGCCGTTGGAATCCCATTTTTTATAAATTTAATCGCGAACAATTTCCGCTGGTATACGCTTATACTTTCAATTATTTGTTTGTTAATCCTGCCCCTACCCGCCGCCACTTCCTACTGGGCATTCTTCTCCCAGCAGACCGCGCTCGGTTTTTTGCTGTTTTTCGTGACGCAGATACCGCTTGGTTTGTCGTTTGTGTTTGAAAGATAGGGTAGTTGTTAATTCCCTTCGGTAACACGAATTAACAAAAAACCTGTTTATTTTTCTTATTGACAAAACAAGACAAAAATTGCTTAATTATAATAATGGTCATAAAAAACGAAAAAATATGCAAAATCTCTATATTACCC
>NZ_BDHD01000394.1:0-1180 GCF_054786075.1 Treponema sp. R6D11
TTTCAAGACCGCGAATCAGCGGATTTATATTAACCCCTATTAACAGCCCAAGCAAAATGCCTAAGACAGCGCCTATAACGCCGGTAAGGAAACTGCCCCAAAGAAAAATATTTGTAACGCCCTTTACGTTCGCCCCGGAAACTTTTAGGATGGCGATATCCCTGTTTCTTTCAAGGGCGAGCATGCTTGTGGAAGAAGAAACATTAATCGCGGCGACGATAACAATTAACGCCATGATAAATAAAAGAAGCTGCCTTGTTGATTCATAAGAGCTGTACTGCGAGCGTAAAAGATCTTTCCATGTGTATATTGTGCAACCGGGATCCAAATCTTCGTACAAGGTATACATAAAAGAATCCGCTTTTTTATAAGGATCGTCGATCTTGACAATCATGCTGAACGAAGACTGTTCCGGGGACAGGGCGCGCTTTCCGCCTTCAAAACTTATAATGCACCATAAAGCGTCAAGCTCGTTGTAGCCGCATGACACTATGCCCTTTACTACAAAGGAAGTTGTTGATGGAAGCTGGCGACCGCTTGAATTTTTTATCGTCATAAGCCTTACGGTATCCCCTATCTTCGCGCCTGTATTGATCGCAAGAGTTACGCCTAAAATAATATCACGGTCTGTTTCCGGTTTTTGTTCGCCATAAACAACTTTTAAAAAACGCTGGCTGCCGGGATCCGTCCAAAACGAAGGTTCTATGGCGCGGACGGTTACCCCCCGATTTTCCGTTTTTTCCCGCCAACACTCCAGTACTGCGCATTTACGGCCATATTCCTTTTACGCCGTCCATTTTTTTTATTATTTCCATCGTTTGCTTGTTTTCTTCCGGTAAATACGATTCATAAACCTGCAAATGCCCGGTTCCCAACTCTATATAGCGGTCCGTTATCCCCCTGATCATGCCGTCCGCGACTATCAATGTTACGATAATCGGGATAAGGCTGACGGCTATCCCAGTCGCCGCCCCGCGAAGATAGCGCCCCCCTTCATTCGCCCTTCCCCACAGATACCTTATAGCGATAAAAAATGCGGCTCTCTTTTTCAAAATATCTGCCCCTGCGACAATTGTCCGTTTTCAAGAATAAGACGCACGGACGCCCTTGCCGCCGTTTTTTCATCATGCGTTACAACAATTAAGGTTTTTCCCCTTTTTTGCGCGGCTTCATACAATAG
>NZ_BDHD01000395.1:0-1178 GCF_054786075.1 Treponema sp. R6D11
CATATAGTATACTGGAAAAGTTAGTAAGTTAGGGGAGAATAATATGGACATTCATAATACAAACGAAGATGTGGTATTTGAAGCCGTACAAACTATTTTTGACGAAATAAAAGCCAGCGGCAACCCGGAACAATTCTGTCTGTGTTATCAATGCAGAATCGATACAATTTGTTATACTCTTAATCGCATTGAACCTAATTACATAGTGTCAAACCGCGGATTTACAAGAATAGAACAAACAGGTATAAAACGGCAGCAAATCGAGGCTGATATAAACGCTCTTATTTACAAAGGGTTGCGTCTTGTTCAGCATAATCTGCGTCCCACTGCGCCTCATAACCCTGATGAAGTCCATGTACAAAAAGTAATAGCCACCCCCTTGTTTGATATTCCAACAATGGCGGGACGCATTTTTAACGGTATCAGTTTTGAGCCGATTGTGGGTATCGATATAGCTTTATACCTAGACGGAGAGCCTGTCCAAATGAGAAACAGCAACTGGCAAAACCCGTATACGATGGTTCCAAGCACTCCTGGAGCGTTTAGTTTTTGGCCTGCGCCGATTCCCGCTGATATTCCCGATATAACCAAAGAATTCAAATTTGCGTTAAAAGTTAGTTCTCCTGATTATGAGCCGTTAAACCACTTTTTTAATATAACATCAATAAGTAAGTTTCATAATCCGCAGTCCTATGCTTTAAACCGTACTTTTAAACTGCCGGATTTATACCTTTTCCCGCCGGGAGAAGCGGAAATTAACGACGGGCAATAGCCATAAAATGTCTTGACATTATACGAGAAATTATTGTATTCTTATTAAATATTGATTATTTAGGAGAATAGGAGAAAATTATGGCGCAAGCAAGTAAAAACAGCCGTACTGCCAGCGCGACGCAAAAATTTATGTGCGCGTGCGGCGGAGAAATAAAGATGAAAACCCTCTTTGAAAACGGCAAAGTAAAAAACATGGCGGAATGTGAAAAATGCAAACGCAAAGAAAGACGTCCGTCCGATTTTAATTGAGCATTGCAATAAAGAAATAAGAAAATTTTTGGAGGAATTCGTTGGCTAAAAAAAGTAATTCAGCTGAAAAGCGGCATCGCAGAAGTGAAGAACGCCGCTTAAGAAACAAGGCGGCAAAGAGCGCTGTAAGAAGCAGTGTAAAAGCATTTGTAACT
>NZ_BDHD01000396.1:0-1176 GCF_054786075.1 Treponema sp. R6D11
CTCCAAGCCTGTGGCTTCTTTTCCGTTGTAAACAAATATGCTTTCCCGCCGCGCGGTAGAACTGGTAATTTCCGCCGCATCTTCAATCTTAAAAGAGCCGCTGCTTGCTGCGCCGCTGCTTGCTGCGCCGCTGCTTGCTGCGCCGCCGCTTGTGGGAAGAATAATTTGCGAAAGCGAAGAAACTGAATCCGGTTTTCCAGAGCTTACAACAACCAATTCCATGTTTCCCTCTCGCGCGTTTCCGGCGGGAATATCAGCGGTTTCCCGCGCGACAAGGTTTGCAAACTCAGAAGGAGCGATGCCGAGAGCGGAAAGCCGCCGCACATCGAGAGAAAGACGCTCTTCTTTTATCTCGCCGCCAATAAGAACTACAGAGCCTACTCCGTCAATTCTTCGCAGACGCGCCTGCATTTCGTATTCAGCGAGTTTACGCGCAAATTCTCCGTTTCCGTTATGTGAACTAACCGCTATTACCGCGTGAGCTTCGTTCCCCATGTCCGCAGCTGTTACTGTCGGCTTGTTTACCCCTTCCGGAAGTCCCGGATAAACAGCGTCAATTGCCTCGCGCACAAGAACAGAAGCGGACATCGTATCCGTCCCCCAGTGGAAATCAAGGCTGATAATCGACCTATTATCGCGCGATACGCTCCTGAGTCTTTCAAGCCCTTTAATCGGAGAAAGACCGTCTTCCAGTGGAATGGTAACCATGCTCCTTACTTCGTTAGCCGCCATGCCCGGATACAACGTCTCTACCGTTACCCTTGGCGTCGAAAACGACGGCAGTCTGTTGACTGGCAGAGTAAAAAGAGAAAAAACAGCCGCAAAAATTAACGCCGCCAGTATCATTATGACCGTTATGGGTCTGCGGACAAAAAGAGTGATAATTCTTTTCATAAACTCCTACTTTAAAAGTGATATTTTTAATAATTTGTCGTTGCGGTTTCCTAAAGTGTCTTTAAGCCCCGCCGCTATTTGAATATTTACAACGCCGAAATTTGTCGAGTTAGTCAGATAACCTGTAATTTCAACTCTTTGATAATCTTCCATGCCGATATGTGGTTCAGAAGTTGAAAAATTAGTATCTTTTACCTGACGCGGAGAAAAAGAAATTACGTTATTACTTGTATCTATGCGAAAAAGTTCCATTAAAGAAAATAAGTCGATAGACGCTCCCTC
>NZ_BDHD01000397.1:0-1167 GCF_054786075.1 Treponema sp. R6D11
CTTTAGAGCTAGCATAAAATTTTCTTATGAAATTTATAGAGAAACAATTGCTAGTTTTATTTTTGTTATTAAGCTTTGTGGCACCTGTTAATGCGAATTCTGCAAAGAGCTCAATTCTTATAGAGAAGCAGACTGGGCGTGTTTTGCTTGAAAATAATGCTAACGAAAGAATGGGTATGGCAAGTACGACCAAGATCATGACGGCAATTGTTGCTCTTGAAAATTCAAAGCTTACTGATGTCGTGACCGCTTCGCATAATGCAAGCATGATTGAAGGGACTAGCATATATTTAGCTGAAGGTGAGCAAATGCTTATGGAGGATTTGCTGTATGCACTGCTTCTGAACTCTGGAAATGATGTTGCGACGGCGATAGCGGAACACCTTGGCAAGAATGAGGCTGGGTTTGTTAAACTAATGAATGCCAAAGCTATTCAACTTGGGCTTAAAAATACGCATTTCACTAATCCGCATGGGCTAGCGGATCCGCAGCATTATACAACGAGTTATGAACTGGCTATGATTGCGCGCTATGCTTTGAACAATCCTAAGTTTGCTGAAATTGTATCAACGCAAAGAAGGAGGATTGCTCGGCAACGTGAGGGTGGAATAGAATTTCTAAAAAACCATAATAAGTTGCTTGGAACATATGAAGGGGCAACAGGCATAAAAACTGGGTTTACAAAAAAACAGGTAGAACATTGGTTTCCTCGGCTTTTAGAGATGGTATGGAGTTAATTTGTGTCACCCTTAATGATGGGAATGATTGGAAAGATCACAAAGAAATGTTGGATTACGGATTTGAAAAATTTAAAGTTCGAGCTGTATATAAAAAGGGAGCTGTTCTTGGTAAGAATAAAGTCCCTGAAAATATTTATGTATGTTTGAAGGATAAAGAAAAATTTAAGGTTGAAATCAAAGATGAAAAAGTTTATGTAATTGTTAACGGTTATACCCAAAATATATATGATATATCGGGAAAAACAGGAAAGGAAAAAAATGCAAAACATCGGTTTTTTCAAAATTTTAATTTAGTGTTTGAAAGAATGATAAACATTTGACAATGGTGGAATATTATGGTATAATACTAAAATCATAATTGGGGGAGACAACGGTGAGAAAAAGAATAAACGATATAATATTCTAAATAATTTTAGCGCTTTAGCAT
>NZ_BDHD01000398.1:0-1158 GCF_054786075.1 Treponema sp. R6D11
GAATCGCCCAATCCGACCATGAGGTCTCTTTCTTTTTTACGGAGCTTTCGATTGTATCGGCGCAAAACAGCGCTTCTTCGTCCTGATCGGGCAAATAGGTCAGGACGGGCAGGGGACCGTCTCCTTTTTCGGCGCGGAGGGTTTTCCCCAAACGGCCACGGTTGCAGTTTACGACGGAAGACGCCGCTTTTAAGATGGGGTTTGTGGAGCGGTAATTTTGCTCAAGGCGGATAATGTCCGCGCCCGAAAAGCGGTCTGGAAATTCAAGAATGTTTTTCACTTCCGCGCCGCGAAAACGGTAAATGGACTGGTCGTCGTCGCCGACCACGCACACGTATGTCTGCGGGCCGCAAAGTTCTTTTAACAGGTGAAACTGCGCGACATTCGCGTCCTGATACTCGTCCACCATTATTACTTTGAAACGGTCGCGGAAACGCCGCGCCACTTCCGGCTGGTTGCGCAGAATATCGACGGGCTTTTTAATCAAGTCGCCGAAATCGACATTGCCGATCTGCGCCATCCGCTCCTCGTAACTCGCGTAGATGCTGCGGAATTTTTTACGGCTGTCGATGTTTGCAAGTAACGGATCGTCTGGAGTAAGGAAATAATCCTTCGCGCGGGAAATGCTATGGGCGCACTGCTTAACTTCCGGCTTCGGCGCGTTTTCCATAATGCCCGAAAGCAGGGAAACAACGTCGTCGTCGTCGTAAATGACGAAGGACGAGTCCAACCCTGCGAAATTTCCGTTGCGTCGCAAGAACCACGCTCCAAACGAGTGAAACGTCCGAAGCATCGCGTCTGCCGCGCGCGGCTCAATCAAAACAGCGCGTTCAGCCATTTCCCTTGTCGCCTTATTTGTAAATGTTACCGCCAGAATGGAGCGCGGATCCATTCCCTGTTCCCTGATAAGCCACGCTATCTTTGTGGTTATTACCCTCGTCTTCCCCGACCCCGCGCCCGCGAGTATCAATAGCGGTTTCCCTGTGTGAAGTACGGCGCGGCGCTGTTCGTCGTTGAGCGGTTCAAGGTAAGGGGGGTATTCTTCGCGCATGGGCTAATTATAGCGGAAACTTCTAAAAATGCCAGTTAATTCCCGCTCGCTTCATTATGCCATTTGCCACATGGCGTGAAGCAATTTTTCCATCTACAGTAATAGGC
>NZ_BDHD01000399.1:0-1157 GCF_054786075.1 Treponema sp. R6D11
CGCCTGGCTTTCGACATCAACATAAAATGCCACGCATTCAGCAAGGAGTTTTCAGTTTCTAGGCTAGCAGGGCATGATAAAAACATCAAGTATAAACCGCTAGAAATTGCCATTGATTACGTTCGCCCGGGCGATAGAATCGTTTTTCCTACCCTCAGTGATGTTAGCAAGAGTTGGACAGTTATCCGCAAAGTAAAAAATACATTGACTCTATTTGCAATAGATGCTGTAAAAGACCAAGCAGGCGTCCCATTTAAGGCTCCTTACGAAAGTAAAAAGCCTGCAGAATTTTTGGACCTAGAAGAATGCTCGCTTTGGAGAGAGCCAACAATGATTAGCTCTGTTTCCAACTTGCAAAAGGGCTTAAACATCCTAGCAGAACCACCAAAAATTTCCGAAATGCTTAATGAAATTAGAACAAACCAAGATCCAACACCTCAAGAATCCCCATCTATCATAAAACTAGAACAAGAGATACCCAAAAACGTCAATCCAAAATAACAAACAAAAAAAGAGCCATCGGCTCTTTTTTATTATACGAAATAATTTACCTAACATTCCCTTTAAGAACTGGCGAAATAACAGGACTGACAGGCGTTGACAAAGGCGCAGTGTTTCTTATCGTTTGCAGCTTTGCACGTAAACTTTGCGTGCTCTCAACGACTTTCGTTTTTGCTTGTGAAAATAAATTAGAAACTCCAGATTTAGCCTTGCTCGCCAGCGAACTCGCATTTTGCGTAACACTGGTTCCCACCTTCGTTCCTTGTACCGCAGTATAAGCTTTACCTGCCAAAGTCGTATTATTAACTACCTCTGCCGCCTTAGTCGCAACGTTCTTAACAACAGAACCCGCCTTACTTCCTAAATCCTTAGCAACGGAAATATTTTTCAATGGATTAGTATAAGCGTTCGTAGCGACCTCTTTGCTTAAATCAATCGCTTTGTTTCCTGTGTTAACTATCGTATTACCCGCCTTAGTGGCAGTGTTTTTGACAGTATTAGAAATACCGCTAGCAGCCTTGCTAGCTACATTCGAAATGGAACTTCCAATCCCTACTGCAACATTTTTAATAGAACTACCGATTCCCAACAAAAAATTCCCCATTTAAATCCCCTCCTCATTATAATTATAAGCTTTGCCTTTATCGACCCTAGCG
>NZ_BDHD01000400.1:0-1153 GCF_054786075.1 Treponema sp. R6D11
GGATAATGGGAAGCGGCGTTGCCTTATCGGGGCTATGCGTCAAACTTTGGCTGATCCAATTGTCATTGTCTCGGAAGAAAAAGACGGCAGAAAGGCGTATCTTTTCATAAAATCCTTTAAAAATATAGAGGATACCCAAAAACATGATTTTATTATGTCGGTCGTCGTAACAATAGACGATGCCAAAATAGCGATTTCGACATATAAAAGGAAGCGGCGGGAAGTATTGAACAAAATAAAAAAGGCTGGTGTCATAGCCTATGAAAAGACTATGGGACCAGCCGGACGAACGGGATAAAACCCGCCACCTAAAATATCGCACGAATTCGACAAAAAGTCAAGTAAATAATTGACAATCGGACAAATACGGCTATGATATAGGAAATATTAGTTATTATAATGACAAAACTTGAACCTATAATCAAACAGATAAAAAACCGCCTTTCTGAAGCACGGAATAAAGCGGCAAGCGAAGTAAATACCGCCATGTTGCAAGCCTATTGGGACATTGGACGAATAATCGTAGAGTATGAACAGGACGGCGATATAAAAGCGGCGTATGGGCAACAACTTTTAACTGAACTTTCAAAAGAGCTGACAAAATCCATAGGTCGGGGCTTTTCAAAGAGCAATCTTTATAATATGAGAAATTTCTATCTGGAATACCAAATTTTCCAGACAGTGTCTGGAAAATTGACATGGTCACATTATTGCGAGCTTTTGGGAATTGCCGACAAAAACGAGCGGGAATTCTATCAGAACGAGTGTGTCAATTCGCTCTGGTCGGTTCGTGAATTAAACCGCCAAATTGAAACAAGGCTGAAAATGATTAGAAGAAAGAGTCAACGAATGTTACGAATGAACACGAATAAAGAAATATTTATTCGTGTTAATTCGAGTAATTCGTCGTTCAAAAAAGGAGACCCCCATGCCTGATAACAATACTTCCGCCATTACCCAAAAAGTGTGGAGCATGTGCGGAGTTCTATACGATGACGGGGTAAGTTACGGCGATTATCTGGAACAGCTTACCTATTTGATCTTCCTGAAAATGGCGGATGAATATTCAAAACCGCCGTACAAAAGAAATCTCGGCATACCTGAAAAATTTAACTGGGGAAAAATTTATCCGCTTTCGGGTGCGGAACTGGAA
>NZ_BDHD01000401.1:0-1037 GCF_054786075.1 Treponema sp. R6D11
GCCGTTAAACATCGACTTATTAATAAACGCTCGAACACGACGTTTGTCTTGTAATAAATTTGCAAGTTCTTTCATTGGAATACGGCATTTTTCCTTTGCTGATTGTTTGTCTTTAAGATAATCTTCAAATTTTTCAGGAAAAGCCTCTATACATTTAATCAGCAACTGACCAATTCCGTCCATGGTTTGGAAAATGTCATCATTTTTAAAGCGAGTGCCTCCATAAAGAAAAATCTGCCACTTTTTTTCCCACTTTTTACAGAATGAGCATCTCCAGACGGATCAATAACATCTTTCTTAGCTTTAAGATCGTTTTTATAATCATGCTCAAGCCCGATACGCAATGCAAAATCTAAAGCGTCATCATGCCCTCTTTGTCTGACTTTTCGCGCATCGTCGCTTGATAGCCCGCGTTTTGCCACACTTACCTCCGCGTTTCAGGCATCTTGTATATTAGTAATTCATGAGACTTTTTTATATGGCTGCCATTATTATCACGCAAACGATTTTCGCCGATGCGTGTATCACCCTGACTTAAAGTATATTGCCATGAAGGTTTTTTACAATCAAAATCTTTATACCATTTTCTGATAACACTGCAATTATTATAAGAAAGAATAAAGCCGCCTTTATGATTTAACAGCAAATCACGCAAAAGTTCATGCTTAAATCCTTTATGGTATATTGGAAAATTTCTATGCGGATACAAACCTATAAAAGTTTTACTATCTCCGTCTAAATAATAAGGAGGGTCGCAATAAAAAAAATCATTTGGATATTTTTTAAATACGTTCTCAAATGAATCACACTCAACGGATATATTACTTAATGAAAGTTTTCTTGATTTCTCAATCATTGTCTTATAGCGATCTTCCCGCAAATAAACAGAAGAGGGCCAACCCAAAAAATGAGGACCATAAGATGTATTATGATTAAAGTAAAACAACGCCGCTAATTCTATTTTGCTTCTTACTTTTTTTTCTCCTTTCCAATGCGCTTTCATTATAGATTTAATCTCTTGAAAGCCTTCGCGGGTT
>NZ_BDHD01000402.1:0-1146 GCF_054786075.1 Treponema sp. R6D11
CGGCATTAAAATTTTATCAGAATGAAACGGTATGCCGTTTACATGGAAAACGTCCGTAGGGGGCGTTAAAATTAAATTGGAGGTAGGTTATGAAAAATCAATTAAAAAAGTTACGTGTGATTCTGTTTGCAACGCTGTTATTCACAGGATTCGCGTTCATTAGCTGCGGTGATGTATTTGATGACGGTACAATTGTTTACAGTAACGGAAGCGGTATCGCAAGGGCTGTAACAATCAGCAACAAAAACGAACAGGGGGTTCACGACGGTTATAATTATGAGCTTTGGAGAGATTACGGCAATGTCAGTATGACTCTGGAAAACGGCGGTAATTTTAGCTGCAGTTGGAGTAACATAGGCAATGTTTTATGCAGAAAAGGCAAAAAATTTGATTCAACAAAAACACATTCCCAAATCGGTAATATCTCAATAAAGTACGACGCTCAATTTACACCCGGCGGAAATTCTTATCTGTGCGTATATGGTTGGTCAAAAGATCCGTTAGTTGAATATTACATTGTAGAAAGCTATGGAACATACAAACCGACTGGAACGGCGAAGGGAACTGCCACAATAGACGGCGGAACTTATGAGCTTTATGAAACGACAAGAACTAATCAGCCTTCGATTGAAGGAACAAAAACATTTAAACAATTTTGGTCTGTCCGCACGTCAAAACGCACAAGCGGAACAATCTCCGTAACTGAGCATTTTAAAGCATGGGAAAAACAAGGTATGACACTTGGTAAGCTTTATGAAGTAGCTCTTACGGCTGAAGGTTATCAGAGCAACGGGAGCGCTAAAATAACCAACAATACGCTTACGATTGGCGGAAGCAGTTCAAGTTCCGAAAGTTCAAACAGCGGCTCAAGTAACGGAAGCGGTTCTACAGGTACGACAAAAGTTGAAGCCGAGAATATGACCAAAAGCGGTAAATACACCGGCAACTGCTCGTCTCCGTTCAACGGAGTTGTTCTGTATGCAAATGACGACAAAGTTTCATTTAGCCAATACTTTGCAAACAGAATCACACGTAACTTTTTTAATTGATTTTTCATAACCTACCTCCAATTTAATTTTAACGCCCCCTACGGACGTTTTCCATGTAAACGGCATACCGTTTCATTCTGATAAAATTTTAATGCCG
>NZ_BDHD01000403.1:0-1144 GCF_054786075.1 Treponema sp. R6D11
GCTTCCTGTCTGCTGCGTTATGCGATCGGCGTTTACTTTTTTGTCTACCCTTACAAACGGCCTGTTGATGCCGGGGGGCGTTCTATCATAATTCAAAGCCGCCGTAGGCCACAGGTAACCTAAACTGTCCTGTACAAGACCTGCCGGAATAACAATGTCATAAGTCGCTCCCAGCACCTGAAGGGCGTTTGAACCTGTAAGATTTATCACCAGCGTTTTGCCGTCATTGCTTACGGTTATATCCTGAGAGCTTACGGGCAGAGTTACGCTTTCCGCCTGTAGGAAATCATAAGCCAGCTTTGCGATTCCTGAGCTGTTTGCGGGAGCAACAACAGCAGTTTGTGCGTAATTTAAAATGTATTTTGTAGAAGTATCCGGAACGCCGTTTGTCGCGTTCCGTACTGTTTTAACGTATCAAGTAGCCGGTATTGCCGCAGGTACCCAAGGACGAATTATGGATACAGGAGATCAACTATGGATACGCGGAGGAGACGCGGTAGGAAGCTCTTCCATTCCCGGTTTCCCGCTTAACTGGCAGGATGATTACACAAAACTATATAATGAAAAGAAAAGGGCGGGCATAAGGTTATTAAGAATGGAAAGTTCCACTACTGACATGAGTACAACTTCCGTCTGGAGATATGTAACGTGGGAAATCAACGTAAGGACATGGTTTGATTGCGTTCTTGCTCGTGCCGTTGCCGCAGACACGGGTGAAACCGCGAATGCCACAGACACGGGGCAAAACGCGAATTTCGCGTGGCAGTACGGCCCGCGTCAATGGGCATACCAGCGCGCCGGTTGGACATCATTTAAAGACCTTTATACACTGTATCCCGGCAAGCATCGTTGGGTCAGAATGAATAATTCAACTTTTGATACCGGCGCCGTAAACTTCTCGTTACAATTCAACCCCAGGGCGAAGCAAACTTCTACTTCTTTCACGCAGCCCTAGTCCGTAAGAGGGCTAACATCTGACCGCCCGCCAGTGGTCAGAAGCAATCAGACAAGGCGGCTTCCGCGAATGGGAGCCGCCTTTTTTTATTGATTTTACGCCCGGAACCTCGTTTTTGTTCTTTAAAAAGGAAATTTTCAAAAAATTTCACGCTAAAGTCATGCAAAATACATCTGCGCACCGTATATA
>NZ_BDHD01000404.1:0-1141 GCF_054786075.1 Treponema sp. R6D11
CGTTTTCTTGCCGCGTTAAATCTTTCCCATTCTGGTTTTTTCACGAAAATTATCCGCGGGAAGCGATTTCCAGAACCAGCTCATCTTCGCTTACCGATAGGTTCAATGCCTTTGCGATATCTTCGTTTGAAAAGTTGTTTTTTGTCTTAAGCCTTATAATGTTATCGCGTTTCTGCGGAGAAACGCCGTCTTCTTTCTCCGTTTTTATTTTTTTCCCTTCTTTATCAACCATCGTTTTGACAATTCTAAGCTGAGAGCGAATATCATTGTTTAAATTTGTTAATTCAGTTTCCGCGCTCGCGACCCATTCGCGGGCGACGTTCATGTCCGCGATGCGTTTTTCGATTTGCGCTAAAGTATCGTTCAGAACGGCGATTTTATCAAGCGCGTCATTCGCTTTTATGCTTTCGGCGGACAGGGCCTCGATGGAAGACCGCATTTCTTCAAATTGTTCCGAAAGTTTTGTAATGAAAATTTCCGCGTTGTTAATCGCCGTTTCCGTTTTTTGTAGTTTGGCGAAATTGCTGGTTATGCCTTCGTTTGTCTCTTCAAGCACGTCGCTCTTGCTCTCAATGCGCTGGTACTTTTCTTCGGCTCTTTTGATAATATCTTCCAGTTTGCGCATTTTTAACTGTACCGCTTCAAGAATATCATCCTTGCTTGTAACCTGCACAAGCCTTTCTTCCACGGACTGTTGTGTTTTTATCAGTTTGTCAAATTCGCTTTGCATTTGATCTATGCGGTTTTTTTCGTTGATAAAGCGCGACATCTTGCTGATTACTTCGTCTTCCAAGCGTTTGATGTGGGTATACTGGTTTTCCATCTGCGTGATTTCATTCTTACGCTGATCCAGCTTGTCAAGATCGCCGTTAATTTCTTCCATGCTCTGTTCAAGTTTTTTCTTCAGATCTTCCGTCTGCTCAATATTTTTTTTCTGAACGCCAAGTTCTTTCCGTATGTCTTCCAGATTCTGGCGGAACGACGCTATTCGCCCGTCATTTTCTGTCGCGCTCTCCCTGCTATGCCGGCGAAGTTCTTCAATATATGTTTCCATTTCGCGTATTTTTGTGTTGTACTGGTTTTGCCAGTCGTCAAAGCTTTGTCTGGATTTAATCAGGAATTCGTCCATTGTGCTCTGCGC
>NZ_BDHD01000405.1:0-1136 GCF_054786075.1 Treponema sp. R6D11
AGTTATAAGTTGCGCTCTCGACTGAACCGTATGGGGCGATGATGTCTGCGCCGGATGCTTCGATGCGGTTTTCTATAGATTTTGAATCGCTATACGCTGCGTTTGGATGCCAAACATGAAGTTTTTTGGCTAGTGCTTCGTTTTTCTTAAATGTTGTTTCTTTAATGTCTTTTACGCTTTTGCCGGATTTTAGTTTGAAATATGTATTGCCCAGGATGAGACCGCCTTTAGGACAAATTAAATCGTTGTTATTAACTAATTTTTGTTCGCTTGTTGGATTGAATTTTTCATTCACATTAGTTTTTGTCAAGTAATGAATTGAAAAGTATCCATCCTGGTTGTCGCCAAATGCGTTTAGCATCGTTTTGTCGTATTTTGGATATAAGTCGCCATCGAATCTTGCTGGAGTTGCCCATTTGTCTGTGAAGTCGTTAGGTATGTATGCATCCGCTAGCCCGATGGTTTGGTTTGCTTTTGAACCGTTAGGTTTTACAAGCTCTAAAACGGTTTCATCGAAATCTACATCAATTTGGAGACCCGCTAGGCTGCCGTTATAGTATAGAACAGTTTCTAGTTTATAAACATCTTTAATTCCAGTTTCGTTTAGAGTTAACTCGGTTTTGTCGCCTACTGTTGTTCCATAATATACTGCTGGAACGGTCTTGCCATTTGATTCGACTGTTTTAAGAGATGCGAAAGCGGTTGTGGTTGTTAGCGATAGGACGATGAGCGATAAACCTAAGTTAGAAAGTTTTTTAAACACAAAATCTCCCCTTTTTGTATTTATACTATGTATAATTTAACATAAAATTAACATGACGTTAACTTAATTATAACATAAATGGAAAAAAATGTCAATACCTTTTCTGGTATTTTTCGCTTTCGTGACGCATAGTATAGCCTAAGACTATTTTTACGAGGTGATAACTATCTACGAAGTATTGGAGTGCTTGCCGAAAAATATTAGGCTGGCTATAGAAAATGAAGATTTATCTGGGCTTGAGGAAGTGCGTTTGCGCGCAATGAAGCCTGTCGTTTTAGAGACTAGAAATGGTAGGATTGTGCTTGAGTGTGTTGCCACGAAAAAAGACTTAGAGCAGGCACTCGATAGGATGTGTGAAGCTAGCGTTTATGCG
>NZ_BDHD01000406.1:0-1136 GCF_054786075.1 Treponema sp. R6D11
CTTTTAATTCTTGCCGATTTGGAAAACGGTTCGATTAACGTACGCGAGGTTGAAGAGTTAACGGTATCTTCCCTGATAGACGAAGCGGTTTCTTCCGTCGAGTCGCAGGCGAAAAGAAAACAAATAGAGATCAGTGTCGATTGCCCCGCCGAATTAAAGGCGAAACTTTACGGCTCTTTTATAATACAGGCGCTGATTAACCTTATAGACAACGCGGTTAAATATTCGCAGGAAAAATCTAAAGTTTGGGTTAAGGCGCGGATAGAGGGAAAAGAACTTTTATTGGAAGTGCGCGATAAGGGAATAGGGATTCCAAGCGAACATAAGGAACGAATATTTGAAAGATTTTACCGTGTTGACCGTTCAAGAAGCAGGGATGCGGGAGGCACGGGGCTTGGGCTTTCCATCGTCCGTCATATCGCCCTACTTCACAAGGGGACTGCCGAAGTGGAAAGCCGCGCCGGCGAAGGTTCAACTTTCAGGATAAGAATCCCTCTTAATTAAGACCTTCCGTAATTTCGAGTAACTCTACCGTAAAGATCAATGTCGAGTACGGCGGAATAATCGACTGGATTCCTTCTTTCCCGTAAGCCAGCTCCGACGGAATGTAGAAGCGGTATTTGCTTCCTACGCTCATCAGCATAAGGCCTTCCGTCCAGCCGCTTATTACCATCTCTAGCGGGATATAAGCGCCGTCGTCTTCGTTGGAACTGTCAAAAGGAGTTCCGTCCAAGAATGTGCCTATGTAATAAACCCTTACTATGGATTTTTCTGTCGGTTTTTCCCCGTCCGTTTCGGTAATGATTTCGTACTGGAGACCGGAGGGGGTAGTTTTAATTTCAGGGCGCTGGCTGTTCTGCGCTAGAAATTCAATTTCGCGTTTTTGGTTTTCTCCCGCCGTTTTATCCATTGACCTTTGAATGGCGGTCTCGACAATCTCCATCGCTTCCTGTTCGCTGAACTGGAGTTCAAGGTTTTCCAATACCGCTTTTACGCCGTCGGAAAAAGCCTGATAATCAAATTCTATATCAACGGACTTCAGGTTGGAAGCCATTAACATTCCGAAAGCGTAACTGGCTTTGACTTTATCATCTGAGTTTTTGTAATCTTCTTGAATCGCCTTCGCGTGCAAAGAC
>NZ_BDHD01000407.1:0-1136 GCF_054786075.1 Treponema sp. R6D11
CGATCATGGAATTGAAACACCTAAAGAACGCCTTGCCGCCGGAAAAGACGAAACAGGAAAATTATCAATTATTTGTTCGCGGGAAAGCGGTAATATGAAGATTATTATTTCTGACGACGGATGCGGCATTGATATTGAAAAAATAAGAAAAAAAATAGTAAAAGAGAGATTAATTGACGAAACGGCGGCGGCAAATCTTACTAAAGAAGAACTTATAGATTTTATTTTCCAAAGCGGATTTTCAACATCGGAAAAAACAAGCAATATTTCAGGCAGAGGCGTAGGAATGGATGTAGTCCGCGACAGTATAGAAGCCTTAAAAGGCAGTATTGTCGTTGACAGCGTACAGGGCGAAGGCTCAAAATTTACAATTATGGTTCCGCTGTCTATAGCGTCTCTTATGGGCGTTCCAATAGAATGTAACGGAATGAAATTCATTATTCCCGCAAGTTTTATTGAAGTGATAATGCTTATAAAACGCGACGAGATAATTATAACAGAAGACAGACTTGAAGTAAAATATAATGATCGTATTATTAAATTATATTATCTTAATCAAATCTTGCAAATTAAAGATAATCCTGTTGATGATGAAGATTCAATATTTATTGTAATTATCCGTTCTTATGAAGACGAGGCGGCGCTTGCCGTTAATAATATCTACAATATGAAATCCGTAATTCTTAAAACAATGCCTAATTTTATGAAAAATATGAACGTCTTCTCCGGTATTGTTCTTAATGAAGAATACGAAATGGTAAGCGTTTTACATATTCCAACAGTAATAAAAATGGCAAAACATATAAAAATACCGGAATATAAAAGACTCTCTGATGAAATCCAAAAAAACAGAAAATCAGTCCTTGTTGTTGATGATTCTCTCCCAACTCGCGAAATTGAGAAAGAAATTTTATTATCAGAAGGATATATTGTAGACGCCGCGGCTGACGGAGAAGAGGCGTTAAATGCCGCAAGATCAAAACATTATGATTTAATTTGCACCGATTTAAATATGCCTGTTATGGACGGTTTTACTCTTATTCAAAATCTTAAAAACGAAGAATCTCTTTCAAATATTCCTATTATTGTAATTTCATCAAAAGATGATAAAGAAGAACAAGAACGCGCTTTTAATC
>NZ_BDHD01000408.1:0-1135 GCF_054786075.1 Treponema sp. R6D11
GGGGGAGACAACAGTAAGCCCCGGCTACACGATAGGGTTTCTTGAACAGGAGCCGTACCTTGAACCGGGGAAGACCGTTAAAGAAATCGTGGCGGAGGGGGCGAAAGAGCTAGTCGCCCTTCTCGCGGAATTTGACAAGGTAAGCGAGGCGTTCGGGGATCCTGACGCCGATTACGATAAGTTGGGGGCGAAGCAGGCGGAACTGCAGGAAAAAATCGAGGCCGCCGACGGCTGGAATTTGGAAAGCCGTCGTGAACGTGCGATGGAAGCGCTCCGATGCCCCGCAGGAAGCGAAGTTGTAGACCACCTTTCCGGCGGGGAAAGACGGCGGGTCGCCCGCGGCCGCCTGCTGCTGCAAAAGCCGGACATTCTTCTGCTTGACGAGCCTACCAACCACCTGGACGCGGAAACGGTGGCATGGCTCGAGCGGCACTTGCGCGATTACGCGGGGACGGTCATCGCCGTCACGCACGACCGCTACTTTTTGGACAATGTCGCCGGCTGGATACTGGAACTTGACCGCGGCGAGGGAATCCCCTGGAAAGGCAACTATTCCGGCTGGCTTGAACAGAAAGAAAAGCGCATGGAACAGGAAGAAAAAGGGGAAAGCGACAGGCGGAAAACACTCCAGCGCGAGCTTGAATGGATACGCATGAGCCCGAAAGGACGGCACGCGAAAAGCAAGGCGCGCATCACCCAATATGAAAAACTTTATCAGGACGACGAAAGGGAGCGTTCAAAAGGCGCGGCCCAAAGTAACAGGATCATAATTCCTGCCGGCCCGCACCTCGGCAAATTGGTTATCGAAGCCGAGGGGGTGTCAAAATCTTTCGGGGAAAAACTGTTATTCGACAACATGAGCTTTAACGTGCCGCCCGGCGCGTGCGTAGGCATTATCGGGCCTAACGGCGCGGGAAAGACGACCTTGTTCAAGATGATAACGGGCAGCGAAAAGCCGGACGCGGGAGTCCTGCGTTTGGGGGAAACCGTAAAACTCGGCTACGCCGACCAGATGCGCGCCTCACTCGACGGCGAAAAAACCGTTTGGGAACAGCTTTCCGACGGGCTTGACCTTATCAAACTCGGTTCGGGGCAGACCGCGAGGGAGGTAAACTCCCGCGCCTACTGCGCCTGG
>NZ_BDHD01000409.1:0-1128 GCF_054786075.1 Treponema sp. R6D11
TCGGCAGGTGGAGAACTATCGCCTGTTAAATTATCCAAGAAAGAATTAAGGTCTAAATCGCCGCCGCCTTCATCAAGTCCCAGCCCAAGGTCGTCAATAGGGGCGGGTTCGTGCCTTTTAAACTCAAAAGGCGGCGCGGTTTTGACCTTAATTCTTTCTTGGGTAATTTAACAGGCGATAGTTCTCCACCTGCCGATACCCCTGCTGACGCGCCCGCCGGCAACGCCATATCCGCGCTTGATGACTTTTTAAAAGAAATTAATACTCCTTCTCAATCAGAACCAGAGCCGGATAAAGGCGCGGACGATCTATCATCTTTTTTAAGCGGTATGCAGGATCAAGCCACGGCAGACACTCCTGCGAATGCTTCGGGTACAGATGATTTATCCTCTTTCCTGGGCGGCGAGCAGGACGAAGCCGCAGCGGATACTCCGACAGATGCTTCGGACGCAGATGATTTATCCTCTTTCTTGGGCGACAGTCAAGAAGAACCTGCCCCAGATCTTTCAGCTAACGAAGGCGGTATACCCGATGATCTTTTATCGGGATTTTCTGATGAGATGGAATCGGCTCCCTCTGACACTGGTCTTCCCGATTTTAGTCAAGAAGATTTTGGCGTTGAAGAACCCAAAGCTGAATCTAAAGCTGAGCCTAAAGTTGAACCAAAACAGGAAGAACCCGAAAACGATGATTTGGGGGGCATTGATCTTGGCGGCGAAAGCAGAGAAAGTGTAGCGGATACATCGGCAGAAGCCGACGCTGATGCTGCTGCCGGTTTAGATGATTTTAATTTTAATGTTGATACGATTGACAGCGGCACTCCCGATAAAAGCGCGGACTCAAGTGCTAGCGCAGATGCGCCTCAAGCTGATCTAGACTTAAACGGCATTGATCTTGGCGGCGAATCTCCTCACGATTTCGCTCCAGAAGAGCCAGCAACGCCAAAAGAGCCGGAAGAAACACAAGTTGACAATCAAGACCTAAGCGGTATCGATCTTGGCGGCGAGTCTCTTGACATTCCACCCGAAACAGCAAGCGATGATTTAGCTCTTCCTGCTGATTCATTTGATTCTTCCGTCGCAGATACCCCTGTTACAGATGACGCTACATTAGATACAAATTTTGATA
>NZ_BDHD01000410.1:0-1126 GCF_054786075.1 Treponema sp. R6D11
GATATAAACAAAATGCAAATATTCTTAGTGATATTTTGCAAAAAAGGGGGATTTTATGAAGATTAAATTCAAACTGAGCATCGTAGTAATTTCGATCATGGCTGCCGTGATAGCGGGAATTACCTCGCTGTTGTTGTGGCAGTCGTCTAAAAACACTCTGCAGTTAAGCCTGCGGAGCCAGGAGAATTTGGCAAATAGCCGCGCCGAATTCTGGAAAGGGCAGGAAGAAGGCTATATCCGCGCATTAAACACCCTGGGAAACGTAATGGGGGACTATGAAACCGTAAAGCCGGAAGATCGCAGGGACAAGTACGACGAACTTCTGAAATCGGCTCTGAATGAAGAGCCTCAGATGGTTACCCTTTATACGGTCTGGAAACGAGCTTGCAAGCAATATGACGGAAACCGCGGCGGCGATGAACCAGATTACGGCAAATATCCAGAACATCAAAGAACAGGTGGCGAATCAAAACACGTCGGTATCCGAAACAGGATCCAATATGGAACAGATTACGACCAACATCGACAGGCTGAACGGGTATGTGGAAAAGCAATCAAACAATGTGGCGAAATCGTCCAGCGCCATTGAGGAAATGCTTGCAAACATACAATCCGTAACCCGTACGCTTGTAAAAAACGGAGAAAGCGTGGACGAACTGACTTCGGCCTCCAAGCTTGGTAGCGAATGTCTGCGGCAGGCGGTAGATGATATGCAAGAAATCGCCAACGAATCTGAAGGGCTTCTTAAGATCAACGATGTAATGCAAGATATAGCAAGCCAGACCAACCTGCTTTCCATGAACGCGGCGATTGAAGCGGCGCACGCCGGTCCCGCCGGAAAGGGTTTTGCCGTCGTCGCCGACGAAATACGCAAACTGGCTGAAAGCTCCGGCGAACAGTCAAAGATGATCGGAGCGACGATCACGAAGATAAAAAACGCGATTGATAAGGTCAGCGAATCTACAGCTAACACGCTTACCAGATTCGAAGTTATCGATAGCGACGTAAAAACGGTGTCGGATCAGGAAGGGGTCATCCGCAACGCTATGGAAGAACAGAACGAGGGCAGTAAGAACATTCTGGAAGCCGTAGGCAGCTTAAACGAAATTACAGGTCAGGTTAAGGA
>NZ_BDHD01000411.1:0-1011 GCF_054786075.1 Treponema sp. R6D11
TCGACGATGAGCAGGCGGCCGACCCTTCGGTATGGGAAATAAAAGCTATAGTAAGGCGCCTGGAAGAAATAGCGGAAATCTGCGATTCCTTCTGCAAATATCAAAAATATGAAAACGACGTTTTATGGATCGAGAAACAGCGTTTTTCGGGCGGGAACCCGTGGGCGGTCTTTACAAAAACCCCGTTGGACTTGTCGCCAAAACTGAAAGAAAGCGTATTTGCGCCTAACAAAACGGTCATCTGCGTATCCGCAACCCTCGCCATAAACGGCAATTTTTCCTATTGGGCGAGCCGTTGCGGAATCGGCGACTTGGAAAATAGGACGGTACTTTCGGGCTGTTTCCCCTCGCCTTTCCCCTATTCAAGCGCCGTGCTTCTCGCGGCCCCGCATGACGCCCCCATGCCAGAAGAAAACGGCTGGCAGGATTTTATCGACAAAGCCGCGGGCCGCCTAGCAGCCGTAGCGGGAGGCTCGGCTCTCGTTCTTTTTACCTCGTACCAATCGCTTAAAAGCGCATGGGCCGCCGCAAAGTCGGAGTTGGAGCCGCTTGGAATCCGCTGTTTGAAGCAGGGCGACGACGACCGCACGAGGCTTTTGCAGGACTTCCTCTCCGACGAAAGCGCGTGCCTATTCGCCACGGATTCCTTCTGGGAAGGGGTAGACGCCCCCGGCGACACGTTGCGCCTTGTAATAATCTGCCGTCTGCCCTTCCGCGCCCCCGACGACCCCGTCTTTGAAGCCCGCAGTGAGGCTGTTAAAAAGCGCGGTGGAAGCTCTTTTATGGAACTTGCCCTGCCCTCCGCCGTAATGAAGTTCAAACAGGGCTTCGGAAGGCTCATGCGCCGAAGCGCGGACAGGGGCGTGGTCGCCGTTTTGGACGGCAGGCTGTTAAAGAAACAATACGGGCAGGTTTTCCTGCAGTCCCTCCCCGAAACAAGGACAAGTTTCGGCGAATTCGAGGATGTTTTGCGTAATGCTTTTAGGTTTGGAACCAGCGATTCGCCCAGAC
>NZ_BDHD01000412.1:0-1115 GCF_054786075.1 Treponema sp. R6D11
GGGCACCAATTGTCCAATATTGGAACAGATCTTGCCGCAAACATGACAGAAACCGCAGCGGCCGTGAACGAGATAAACTCCAATATACAGAGCATCAAGGGAAGAATTATAAACCAGAGCGCGAGCGTTACAGAAACCCACGCGACAATGGAACAGCTTACCGATAACATCCATAAACTTAACGAACATGTCGCAAACCAGAGCTCCCATATCGCCAAAGCCTCGTCCGCAATTGAACAAATGACGGCTAATATCAATTCGGTTACCAACACGCTGGTGAATAACGCCGAAAATGTAAAATCGTTGATGGAAGCCTCCGAAGTGGGGCGGGACGGCTTGCAGGGAGTGGCGACTGATATTCAAGAAATCGCCCACGAGTCCGAGGGATTATTGCAAATTAACGCTGTAAAGAAAAACTGCCAGAAGGCTACAACACCCGCGTCATTGAGCGCGGAAGCGGCATCTCGGCGGGCGAAAGGCAGTTGTTGGCGTTTACCCGCACGCTTATTTCCAACCCGCGAATATTAATCCTTGACGAAGCGACAAGCAGTATTGATACCGGCACTGAACAGCTCGTTCAGCAGGGAATCCAGACGCTGATGAAAGGGCGCACATCGTTTATCATCGCCCATAGGCTTTCCACGATACGCAACTGCACGAAGATAATGTTCGTAAACGACGGGCAAATCGTGGAAAGCGGCACGCACGAGGAATTGATGGCAAAACGCGGCAAGTACTACGAACTTTGCGTGGCGCAGTACCAGCAGTAGGAATTTTAATCCACTTTAAACTTTGACACTTCCTTCATCAAATCGTCTATGGCTTCGCGGTTCTTGCCGCTTATCCCGCTTACGTGGTTAACCGCTATGTTTATATGCTCCGCGCCCGTAGCCATCTCGTTCATGCCGCCGGTTATTTCCTGCGTTGATTTTTCAAGGTTGGCGCTCTCCTGTATTACTTCTTTCGCGCCGTCAAGCATTTCCTGTGACGCGCTTTCTACCTGCCGCGTTACATCGTTTACAACGCTTATGCCTTCTAGAACCTGTTTGCTCCCCGTAGTTTGTTCTTCCATCGCGTTGCGGATGTTTTCTTCCTGAGTAGCGACGGTGTTAACG
>NZ_BDHD01000413.1:0-1108 GCF_054786075.1 Treponema sp. R6D11
GCATTAGCCGTATCAGGTAGCGAGAAGTTTTGCGGTGTGATCGTATATGTTCCAACTGGTCGCGTTGTCCCTGCCGTACCATTAACAGAATACGAACCAATAGAAAGCGTAGGCGAACCAGTAGGCGCGCTTGGCGTCATAGTATATGTATAACTCGGATCTGCCGCTTCATATACCTTGCTAACATCATTAGCCTTAATCGTCACGGCAATCACACTCTTTGTGATAGTAAACGTTCCTAAATTTAGGTTATTCACAGCCGTATAATTGCCCGCCGCAGCTTGACTAACTGTGATAGTATATGCCCCCGAATTGGTTGGGACAGTTGTCGATCCGTTATAATAAATCGTCAAAGCTCCCGTGCCGTTGGAAACAACTGTCGCAGCCTGAGGAGAGCCATTGTATGATGCAAATGTTCCGCTATTCGTGTATGTAGCCGTCCAGCCTGTTTTGTTAATAATTAGCTTATATTCGCCCAAAACGCTTGATGAATAAGCGCGAACAGCAACATAATAGACTTGCCCAGCGGTGAGCGACGCACTCATACCAAAGTTATTAGAAAATCCGCCTTGAGACCCGACTGTTTCGACTAATCCGAGCATCTCTGGCGGTTCATATTCTGTTGCTGGCACGGCTGGCACATCTCGCCCAGTTGGAACATATACAATTACGCCGCAAAGCTTCTCGGTTGCGACGAATGCGAACTATGCATATACGATAAGTTATCAAACTGGAACGCTGACTGTAACGCCTATTCAACCTGTTTATACATTAAGGCAAAATGCGATTGAAACGGCTGTTGGTGTTGCGAACGATAAGATTGGCGGAGATGTAATTGGCAGAGGAAGCATGGGTAGTGCGTCTGCTACATCGCGTGCTGCTGCGCTTGACATTGGCACAATTAATGCCAATTATTATGCTGAAGCGTATGTTTCTATGGCAAATGATACGGACTTCTTCAAATTTGTAGCAGGAACTTCGGGGACATATTATTTCAACTCGGCGTTTAATACGCTCGACACATACGGATTTTTATATAACTCATCTGGAACGCAACTAACATATAATGATGACTCGGCTGGAACAAAAGGCGGCGGCGGTGCTAACT
>NZ_BDHD01000414.1:0-1107 GCF_054786075.1 Treponema sp. R6D11
AGCATATGCAAACAATATTTAAAATCCAAAAAAATCGAAATAGAAAGCAGCATTTTGGAACCACAAATAAAACAGATTGAAAATGCAAAGCAAGCAGGCGACAGCATAGGCGGCAAGGTTGAAATAATTGCAAAAAATCTTCCTGTAGGGCTAGGCAATTACGATTTTGATAGCGCCGAAAGCATTATCTCTTCATACCTCTTCTCCATCGGCGGGGTCAAGGCTGTTGAATTCGGATTAGGAGCAGACTTTTCAGGCAAACTTGCTAGCGAAGTTAACGATGAATACTATTATGAAAATGACCAAATTAAACTAAAAACAAACAACGCTGGCGGAGTCTTAGGCGGGTTAACAACCGGCGAAGACATTATAGCTAGAATAACAATTAAACCAACACCATCCATCGCAAAAGAACAAAATACAATCAACCTAAAAACTAAAGAAAACGTTAAATTAAAAATTACCGGCAGGCATGACCCTTGTATAGCACTAAGAATTCCTCCAATCGCGGAATCTATGATGTCTTTTGCGCTGTTAAAGCTGTTAGATTAAAAGGAGAATATTATGAACCTAGAAGAGGCAAGAAAATCTATCGATATAATCGACAAACGCATCCTCGAGCTATATAATATGCGCATAGAATTTTCTGAATTTATCGCTCAATACAAGATGCAAAACGACATACCTTTGCTCCAACAAGAACGCGAAGCCGAAATCCTAACCGCAAAGCCCGCGCACGAAAAAGAACTATTGGAATATATTATCGACGCTTCCACTCGCATACAAATCAAAGAACGCCTTAAAGGAAAATCAATCGCCCTAATCGGCCCAATGGGATCAGGCAAGTCAACTGTCGCTTCAATATTATCACAGCTTTCTATTTCGATTTTTTTGGATTTTAAATATTGTTTGCATATGCTGCCGAGAACTACTAATGGTGCTGTGAGCCTGCCGGAGAAATGTCCGCCAGCTATTTTATCGTTGTAGCCATTGAATTTTATATGTGCAGGATAATCGGCGTGGGAAGGACGGATGATGCTTTTAAGATTTTCATAATCTTCGCTTTTTATGTCTTTGTTTTTAATTATGACGGCAATTGGAGCGCCT
>NZ_BDHD01000415.1:0-1103 GCF_054786075.1 Treponema sp. R6D11
ATTGGAGATAAGGATAATTTTGAATCAGGAAAAAAATTATGGGAAATGAAGAAATTGTAAATTATATTGAAATTGATCAAGACGTGCGTTTTGGGAAACCTTGCATAAAAGGTACAAGAATAACCGTCGGGGATATTTTACAATGGTTGTCGGAAGGGATACCAATTTCTGAAATAATTGATGATTATCCACCGCTAAAAGAAATCCATATAAAAGCCGCGCTTGCTTTTGCCGCAAGACGTGAAGAAATTGTCAGGGTATTAACAACCGTCTGAATTTTTGCCGCCCTACAGGCGGCTGTAACAAAGGGACAAATATTTTATGCTTGCGCTTAAGATATTGAAAAGTAAAAAAAAATCAAAATTCTTCCCGCTAAAGGCAAGCAAAATACATCTGCAAACAATATATAGGTATAACTTTCTTTTGAAGGTTTTATCTTTTCTTTGCGAGGTATTTTATGGAAAATGTGAACAAGAAATACAAAAACAGCGTCTTCTCCTTCGTCTTCAGTAATCCCGACGTTTTAAGAGAACTCTACTGCGCACTTGAGGGGGTAACCCTAAGTCCCGACGTTCCAGTTGTCATCAACACGCTTGAGGACATTATTTTCATGGACATGATCAACGACATATCCTTTGAAATCGGCGGCAAGCTGGTCGTCCTTATCGAACACCAGTCAACCATAAATCCTAACATGGCTCTGCGTTTGCTAATGTACATAGGCAGGGTTTATGAAAAAATCATCGATGACGAAAAGATTTATTCGTCTACAAAAATCTCAATCCCAAAGCCGGAGTTCTTTGTACTTTACAACGGGGTAAAGCCGTTTCCCGACGAGGAAATTGTAAGGCTTTCAGAGTTGTTTAAAGATACGGAAAGCTTTGGGCTTTCAGAACAAGATCTTCCGGCGTTGGAGTTGGAAGTAAGAGTGCTGAACATAAACAAAGGAAAGAACGAGGGAATTGCGAAGAATTGCCGGACGCTTTACCAGTACAGCGCATTCATAGCGAAGGTGAGGGAGTATCAGGAAGAGGGATTACCGCTGAAAGAGGCGGTAAAAAAGACCGTGCAATATTGCCGCAAACATGATATATTGAAAGAGC
>NZ_BDHD01000416.1:0-1099 GCF_054786075.1 Treponema sp. R6D11
GCGCATATCAATCACGTGTTAAAAAAGCATTTATTAACGTTAAAGGTCAAGGCCAAATCGCTGCTAGCTTCATGGGTGGCACGGTTGCCGACGCTTTGGCGCAAAACGGAATCGAATTGAACGAGAATGACGAAGTATTCCCGAGCCTGTATTCCAAAATTAAGGACGGGCAAATAATCTCTGTTATGCCATCTCGAAACGTTATTCTAGCAATCGGCGAAGAAACAAAAGAACTAAGCACAACTAAGGAAACCATTGCAGAATTGCTAAGTGAGCAAAATATCGTTATAGCAAATGGCGATTATTTAATCCAAAATGAAAACACACAAATAACCGAAGGCATGAAAATCGCTATCGTTAAATCATCAAAAGTTTTAGAAACCGTAGACGTTCAAATCCCATTTATCGAAACAAGACGTTATGTTTCAAACCTTAACGCAGGGCAAACAAGAGTCGCACAAGCTGGTGTTAAAGGCATTCGTCGCGAAGTATATCAAGTAACATACCGTGGTGGTGTCGCAGTTAGCCGCGTATTAGTTTCAAATAACAACTTGCGCGAACCAGTTGAAAAAGTTGTAGAAGTTGGCGGTGCAGTCGCAACGCTTGCCTCTCGTGATAACGTTATCACCCTTTCTGTCAGCGTATATCAAAACTATGCATATCAAAAATGCGTAGCCCTCGGCTGGAACGACACTCAGTTCAATGCATTAGTTAAACTATGGAATAAAGAATCTAGCTGGAATCCAAATGCGCACAATAAATCATCAGGAGCGCACGGTATCCCGCAAGCCCTTCCTGGCAACAAAATGGGCGCAGGCTGGCAAACAGACTACAAAGTGCAAATCAACTGGGGAATTAGCTACATCAAATCACGATATGGCAACCCAGTAAACGCATGGAATCACTCCAAAAAATACGGCTGGTACTAATAAATATGAATTAAAAAAGAGCCGAATGGCTCTTTTTTTATGTTCTAAAAAGAAATTTTCTTATTCTTCTCAATTTCACTCCTACCTAATGAATCTGATAGTCTCCGAAATTCATCAGCTTCCGATGGACTTAATGGCACGAAATTATCAGAATACCCATAACCCTTACC
>NZ_BDHD01000417.1:0-1099 GCF_054786075.1 Treponema sp. R6D11
CTAAAATTTTCAAGCCACTTTTCAAGCCAAGTCCTCGCCTCGATGTCAAGGTAATTTGTCGGCTCGTCCAAAAGAAGAATGTCGGGCTGTTCAAGAAGGACTTTCGCGAGGGCGATTCTCATCTGCCAGCCGCCAGAAAATTCCTGAGTGTCGCGGTTTATGTCGGAAGCTGAAAAACCAAGGCCCGTAAGAACGGAAGAAATCGCGGCTTCCCTTCTGTAGTAGCCCGAATTTTCAATTTGTTCCTGCAAATTGTGATGCTCTTCGATTAATGATTTTGTCGATGAATCGCCGTCTTTCGCCTTTTCAAGCAGGGCGCCCGTCTGTTCAAGCCGTTCGAGCAGATTATGCGCGAAAGTAAAGGCTGTTTCCGCCTCATCGCGCAAATTGCTCCCCTTGTGTACAATGCCCGACTGCGGAAGGTAGGAAATCCGCGTCCCCTTCTGTACCGCCCTGTCACCCGAATCCGCGTTCATAATTCCCGCAATTATTTTTATCAGCGTGGATTTTCCGCTGCCGTTCGCGCCGGTAAGGCAGGCGCGGCTTCCCTCGGCGAGGCGCAGGTTAATGTTTTTCAGAATGTCCCTGTCGCCAAAGGCGAGGGAAAGGCCGGAAAATTGGACAAAAGCCATGTTTAAAGCGATAAGTCCCTGAAGAAGTACAAAACAACGGGAGACGACGCTCTTCGAGTAACGGTTATGTCCTCAATGGCAAAATCGGGAAGAACTTCAAGCCGCAGTCCCTGATTGTCCAGGCTGTACATGAAATGTATAATCGATTTTGCGTTATCTGAAAATTTGAAAGTGCAGGCGCCGTTGTATCGTTCTTCAAACGACGGGGTTATAAACAGGTCCATATACACATGGCCGTCCCCCCTTGTGTCGCGGGGAATTACATGCGGGACAAGAAGATCAAACCCCGTCCATAAAAAACCGCCCGTGGGCGTAAAGGTGATAGTGCCGTAATTGTTGCTTGTAAACACGGGCCCCTGGTTAAAAATTAAAGCGAACTGCGAATCCCTGCGCGCGTTTTCCTGCATGATAAGGTCTTCCACGTCGGCGGTGAGGGCGACAAACAGGAGGGTGCGCTTTAAACCCGT
>NZ_BDHD01000418.1:0-1088 GCF_054786075.1 Treponema sp. R6D11
GTCCTGCAATATCAGGGTCAGGAATATGACGTCATCGGCTTAGAGGAAGCGACGCATTTCACGGAATACCAAATGAACTTTATCGCAACGTGCAACCGCTCAACTAGAGGCGATTTCACGCCGAGGATGTATTACACGGCGAACCCTGGCGGCGTCGGGCATGCGTGGTTCAAAAAATTGTTTATTGACAAGATATATTTGCCTAACCAAAAACCTGAAGATTATAATTTTGTTCCGGCAAAGATATATGACAACCAAATTTTGATGAAGTCTAACCCTGAATACCTAAACCAACTCGAAAGCCTGCCAGACGACCTAAAACGGGCGCACCTGCATGGCGATTGGGACGTTTTCTCAGGACAATATTTCACAGAGTTTAATAGAGAGAAACATATAACAAAACCATTTGAGCTGGATAAAAATTGGAAGAAATTTAGATGCCTAGATTATGGATTGGACATGACCGCGTGCTTGTATTTAGCAGTCGATAGCCTCGGGAATGTCTATGTATATAAAGAACTATACAAACCGAACTTGAGCATTTCCGCAATGGCAAAAGAGGTTCTCGAACTAGAGGGCGATGATGAAATTAGCTATACCGTCTGCTCGCCAGACCTTTGGAATCGGCGGCAAGAAACATCGGTTTCAGGAGTATATCTCATGAACGAGAACGGACTCTGCGGGACGATAAAGGCGAACAACTCGAGGATAGCAGGCTGGCGCGTGCTTCGTGAATACCTCTCACAAAACAGAATTAAGATTTTTGAAAATTGCGTCAACCTAATCAGGACATTGCCACAGCTACAATACGACAGCCTGAATATAGAAGACGTCTCCGGCGCGCCACACGAAATCACTCACGCGCCAGAGGCGTTAAGATATGGGGTCATGAGCTTGCCGTACTTCTCCTCAAAGGCGGAGCAGGAAGAAAACCAAGCGTTCCTAACCCCGACTGAGATAGAAGATAGAAAAAATAAAGGCTTTAATTTTAGGAGGAATATATGAAATTTGTTATTATTTGTGTTTTGCTGTTTTTGCTAGGCGTCGTTTTCGGCATATGGATTAAAGATGACGAGGATGATATGGAC
>NZ_BDHD01000419.1:0-1087 GCF_054786075.1 Treponema sp. R6D11
TTGTAACTCCCTGAATTGCTTATAACGCTTTGATATTCCCGTCAATTCCTCAAAAGTACCCCTTGCGTTTGTGTAATATCCGCCCCTGTCTACGGTAAGCCTTGTTTCCGGCGAACCGCCATAACTCCAATTATGCTCTGCGTCTATCACATAAAATTCGCCGCCCAAAAAGGATATTTTTTCGCCCGCCTGCGGCATATCAGCGGAAAGATCGGTTTCCATTGATATACTGCCGGAATAAAATTTATCTTTGTTTGCATACCAGTCTTTTATCCGCTCATTTAATTTCTTAAACCTTTCTGTCGTTTTCGTGTCTTCGGTTCCGTCAGCCTTACCGTATCCGTTAAAACTCACAAATAACGGGCGGTAGCCGTACACCTTAAATTTATCTTCGTCTATTTCAACGTTTGGCATATCGCCTACGCCCTGCATCGCAAGAATAATCGCCTTGTCTTCCTGTAGCGGGTATCCGGCTAAATATGAGTAAAAAACAGTATACACTTCGTTGTCCGTCTGCTTAACGTCAAAAGATTTAACGAGTTTTGGATCGATTTCTATTGGTTTCATAAAATTTTTCCATGCGTTTTCGCCGCCCGTGTCAAACGGGACTTCCCGTATCCTTAACCTCATTCTTTTTTTTTCGTAATCCATATATGGAAAAATCTCATAGACGGGCTGTGGGATTAAATTGGCTATAACGTCGAAAAACGTCTGTGTTGTCTGCCCCTTAAATACGCTCGCTATGGGGTAATGAAAATATGAATCTTCATCAATATTAAAAATGTCATCAGCTTCCCCTACCCATTTTTGTATATATTCCCCAACTTTCGGGTTCGATGACTTCCCGTATTTTTTGCTTAGATCAAGATAACTGTTCCATATCTCTTTTATCGCATAAGCGACTTTAAGCGGCTCGTTGTCGTTGTTAATAAATTTAATGGTAAACTGTTTTTGTATTTCTTCGTTGTTTGCCAATTCTTTGGTTATGGTCGTTGCTTGCATATCTAGGTTCATTTTGAAATCGTGAACAAGCCCGACAATGGAATGTCCCGTAACGACGAATTTCCGGCTTGCCCCGCTGCCGGAC
>NZ_BDHD01000420.1:0-1080 GCF_054786075.1 Treponema sp. R6D11
AGAAAAGCGAGCTGAATTGGGAGCGACGGCTAAGGCGCCGAGGTGGGCGATAGCTTATAAGTATCCTCCAAAAGTTGCAGAGACGAGACTTTTGGATGTTGCCTTGCAAGTGGGGCGCACAGGAATTATTACCCCAAAAGCTGTGCTGGAACCTGTTTTTTTGAGTGGCTCTAAAATATCTTTTGCGACGCTTCACAATTTTGATTTAATAGAAAAGAAAGATATAAAAATTGGGGATATGGTTGCAATTCAAAAAGCAGGAGAGATTATACCTGAAGTTTTATATTCATTAAAAGATAAAAGATGCGGCAAGGAAAAAGATATAATGGCGCCAACAACTTGCCCTGAGTGCGGCGCTGGAACAAAAACTTTTGAAGGGGAAATTGCTGTTCGGTGCGTGAATCTTGACTGCCCGGCTGTGATTGCTAGAAAGTTCATTCATTTTGTTTCGCGCAATTGTATGAACATCGCAAGCCTAGGCGAAAAGGCTATTTTGAGTTTGCTAGAAAAGGGTTTATTGAAAAAGCTATCCGATATTTATAGGCTAGAAAAGAACGACTTACTAAGCTTGGATAATTTTAAGGATAAAAAATCTGACAAAATAATCGAGGAAATCGAAAAATCCAAGTCGGTAGGATTATCTAGATTTATAAATGCGCTTGGGATCCCGCTGATCGGTTCTGGAGCAGCTAAAGAGTTAGCGAAAAAATTTGGTAGTTTGGAAGAGATAATAAATGCTGAAAAGAAAGTATTTGCAGATGTATATGATTTTGGTGAAACTATGGCGGATAGTTTGCATACTTATATTCAAAATAACAAAGAAGAGCTAAACGAGTTCATAGAGATGGGGGTGAATTTAAGACAGGAAATTGCGCAAGGAAGACTAACTGGGAAAACTTTTTGCATAACAGGCACTTTAGAGCTACCAAGGCAGGAAATTGCAGATTTAATAGAGAAAAATGGCGGAGAAGTGTCATCAACCGTTGGCAAAAAAATCGACTATTTGATTGCAGGGGATAATGCAGGGAGCAAGCTTGATAAGGCGAGAGAGAATGGTGTGGAAATTATAGATTACAAAAC
>NZ_BDHD01000421.1:0-1078 GCF_054786075.1 Treponema sp. R6D11
GAATAACAACGGCAAAATTTTTAAAGGTTTCATAATTATTGGACGTCCTTTTTAGCGGGAGTAATTTCCTCGTTGGAGATGAAGTCGAGTACTTCCTGAATTTCCGCCCTTGAGTAGCCGCGTTTTTGAAGCTGGAGGAAGGAGTTTTTAATGGCGCGGTATTGGCTTTGATCGCCCCTGTTAACAAGGAAAAGGGAGTAATATTTGAAGAAAAGGGCGTCGGGGTTTTCCGGCTGTTCGTTTGAGACGAAGGAAAATTCGTCATAAGCCTGGCGGTGGCTTTGTCCCTCTCTTCGTGTCTGGACGGCATGTTTGACGTCCTTGACCGCACCCCAAACGACCCTTTCATGGAAACGCCTTCGGTCTCTTCTTTCCTTGATTCCTATTCCATACGCGTATCATGGAAAAAAGACGACGCCGCGGACGAATATATTCTTGAACGCTCGGAAAACCTCACCGAGCTTTCCTTCAGTACTATTTACAGCGGTACAAGCACTTACTTCATTGACGCGGATCTTCCGGACGACTCCATGTTCCTTTACCGCCTGTCAAAACGGCGCGGGAAAAAAACTTTCCCTCCTTCCGATCCGGCTCTGGGGGTAAGCTCCCTTACAGTGCGCGATTTGCACGAGCCTAACGATTACCAGGAACGCGCCACCCATTTAAACGACATTACCCTCTACGCCAATCTGCCTTTCTTCCGCGCCTATAACGGTCTTACGGTAAGCGACTCGGACTGGTTCTATGTCGAAATTCCACCCCTATGGCTGGCTTCCATCGTCGTTTTTGACCAGAAGGCTATTCCGGGCTCTACAGAAACTCATTTCATGATCTACTTTAAAGACTCCCAGACCCCCGCAACCGTGCCTCATAATACCGAAATATCAGTCCTCAACTACAAAACTGTCAAAGATAAATGCTTCTTCAAAATCTACCCTAGGGAGGATCTTTACACAGACGGCTTTACGGGCGGCTTCGGCGGCTCCGTTATCGACTATACTATTAAAGTCGCACTTTTACGCCCTTGGTAAATTTTTCGCTTTCCCTATTCTTGTTGTTTTTATGCATAGTTCATTAT
>NZ_BDHD01000422.1:0-965 GCF_054786075.1 Treponema sp. R6D11
TTGGAAAACATAATAATGTCGTTGCCGGCGATTAAAGCCTGTTTCGCGGTGCGCGAAAGCGAGCCGAGATACGATGTCGCACCCGTCATCATCAGGTCGTCGGTTATTACAACTCCCTTAAAGCCGATTTTATCGCGTAACAGATCGTTTAACAGCCACGGGGAAAGGGACGCGGGCGTGTCCTTCGCCTGCGTTAGGGGAAACGCGAGGTGCCCGCTCATCACGGCGGGTATGCCTTCGGCGGCTAACATTCTGTACGGGACAAGCTCCCTTTCCCCCAAAACTTCGAACGTAACGTTAATCTTGGGAAGAACGCCGTGCGAATCAAGGTCGGTATCCCCGTGGCCGGGATAGTGTTTCGCCGTGGGAATAACTCCCGCGGCAAGCTGGCCCCTCATAAAAGCCGCCCCAAGTATCCCCGCTTTCACGGGATCGCTCCCGAAAGCGCGGGGCCCTATCAGCGACGATTCGCGGTTGGAAAAAATATCGACGGTGGGCGCGAAGTTCATGTTAATGCCAAGAAGCGCGAGTTCTTTTCCTATATAGTAGCCGGAAAGATACGCGTCACGGGGATAACTCGCCGCCCCTATCGCCATATTGCCGGGAGTTTCGCTCGTGCTTCCCTTGACATGGCGGATCCAGCCGCCCTCCTGATCGGTGGCGATAATAAGCGGGACGCCGAACGGCCCTTGAAGACTGGCTTTCTGAAGTTCGCCCACCGTCTTCGCGAGCTTTAGCGTGTCGGCGGTGTTCCAGCCGAAAATTTTTACCCCGCCGATATTCCTGCCGCGAATCCAATCCATGATGATGGGCGAAGGCTCTTCCCCCACCCAGCCGAACATAAAAACCTGCGCGAGAGCCTGCTCGTCCGTCATGGCTTTTTCAATGGAAACCGCCAACTCTTCGGGAGCGACGGGATCGTTAAAGTTTAACGAGAAAAGAGGAGTAACAATGAATATTCCGAT
>NZ_BDHD01000423.1:0-1071 GCF_054786075.1 Treponema sp. R6D11
GCGATATTGTTCATTTACAAAAACAGCTTGAATATAAGGAGTATATTCCTCATTGGGAATATCATCAACGGCAGATACATGAAAGGCGAATATTTGGAATTGCTTACAACCCATTTTAACATCATGACAGCCGAAAACCAAATGAAGCCGGATCAACTTGCACCGCGCGAGAAAGGCGGTCAGTACAATTTTAGATATGCCGATGATTTGGTAGCGGAAATGGAAGGATACGGAATAAAATTTCACGGGCATACTCTTGTATGGCACAAACAAACTCACGCGTGGATGACGACGGGAACACCCGCGCAGGTTAGGGAAAATTTGGTAAATCATATAAATACGGTAATGACGCATTACAAGGGAAGGGTAGTTTCATGGGATGTTGTAAACGAAGCCATAAAAGAGCAGATAAATCCGGGGGACCAAAATTTAAACTGGAAAACACAGCTTCGTGAAGATTCCCCTTGGTTTAAGGCGTTAGGCGCTGATTTTATTGAACTTGCTTTTAGAACGGCAAGAGCGGCTGACCCCGATGCGGATCTTCAATACATTGACTACAATTTAGATAACCAAAGAAAAGCGCAGGTAACCGCCAACATGGTTAAAGATATTAATGACAGATACAAAGCTGAGGGCAATAGCAGAAATCTTATCGACACAGTAGGAATGCAGGCGCATTACGGAACTTATACCGACGCTAACAATGTACGTACTTCGATAAAAAGATTTATAGACATTGGAGTAAAAGTCGCAATCAGCGAGCTTGATGTTGAAGTAAAAGTTACAACCGGTAATTTTGGAACTGGAAAAAATACCACCATGATGGATATTGATCAGCGTATTCAAGCTTTAACTTACGCGCAGCTTTTTAATGTTTTTAAGGAATTCAAAGATCACATAACAAGGGTAACAATGTGGGATATTGACGATGAGTTCAGTTGGAAATCATTGGGAAACCCGTGCCTTTGGGACGCAGATCTTAAACCAAAACAGGCTTTTTGGGCGGTTGTGGATCCAAACAAAACATTACGCTTGTAAATAAAAATGTTAATTTTTAGTTAGAAATTATAA
>NZ_BDHD01000424.1:0-1067 GCF_054786075.1 Treponema sp. R6D11
ATATATTCTAGTACTTGAATTATAAATATATGGTGCAACAAATTTACCATGTACTGTTTTAATAAACGGTACAGTAGAAAATAATTTTCCTTTCCCTAGCATACCTAATTGATTTTCCAGAAGATCATTATAGAATTCTACAAGCCATTTCTCATTAACAAGTTCCCAAAATTCTATGTTTTCTCGTAATAACGCAGGAAGTTTACTTGCATCAAGTATCTCCAATGAAATCTGTCTTGTCAAAATGTCATATAAATCTCCTAATTCTGGACGATTCTCAGTAAGATTGGAAGGCATCCATTCAGCATTTTGATTTTTAACTAAAGCACATAGTTTTTCATGAGCAAATAATTTTGCAATCCATTCACCGCGAACAATATAAGCATTTTTTTTACTGGTATAATTTCCATTAGTAGTTGGTAAAATGTTCTCATTATTAATCAAAGTTATCATTTCGTTATGTAAAGCTTTTAGTAGTTCATAATCGTTTCTATTATCAAGAGGAAATAAATTAAGAAAGTCCAATGTAAGCCATTTTCTATCTCTTATATCAAGTATTGCATCATGTAATAAAATAGCAAGTTCTTTACTTAAATTGACATTTTCTTCTGTGTTAGTGAAGATTTTTCAGGTTATAAAACAATGGAAATTCTTCACGAGGGCATTAGTAAAAGGCTAAAGAAATTGGGAACTTCGGTTTTACTATTTATGAAGAATATTGAGGAAATATCGTATTCTGTTAGTGAAATCAGTGACGAACTTGATTGTAACGGTTCTTATTTGTTAGAAAAAAAGAAAATTGGCGAAAAATGTTTCAAAATAACAGGAATAGGTGAGAATGTTACCGATGATGTAAGTTACTTGATGTATCTCCGACCTACTAGTTACAACAAAGATGTAAATATTGCCTTTGCCTGTGAATGGGACAAAAGCGGTTTTCCTGTCTTTTTTCCCGCTCCAGAAAAACACATTTGTGTTTATTTCCCTACGGATACCCCTAGCAATGTTAAATTTGTTGTACAAGCTCCATATGGAACAACTCCCAATCGAGGTGGTATACCTAACAC
>NZ_BDHD01000425.1:0-1063 GCF_054786075.1 Treponema sp. R6D11
GTTTGCGTCCGTACTGGCTGTTTTTTCCGTACGCCAATCGTTTTCTATTTTAGCCCGTAACGCCTTGTATGCGGGTTTTTCGCTGTTGTCGGTGCGAAGGAAGCCGGCGGGCGCGTGAAGCCATGCGTTGTCTGTGCCAGACCATGTTGTAATTGCCTGTACTTGCGGATGAGCGAAAAGAATTTCGTACATTTCGATTATTTCACGTTTTTGCCGTTCTTCGCCTTCGGGAGTAGTAGACCATTTTTCCACCTTCCAATCGTTAAGATCAACAATGTGCGGCGGCATTATATCGCCTGAAATTAGCGTATTTTCAGTAAAATGCAGAGGTAAACCGAAATGGGAAAAACGCTCAAGTACATCGCGGATTTTTTCCGCGCCCCAATAACCCTGATGTTGGTGCGATTGTATGCCTATTACGTCAATGGGAATGCCCGCCTGCAAACATTTATCTATAAGGATTTCATAATCTTTTGACGTGTCAAAATCGTTTAACAATAGTACTGAGTTTGGATTAGCTCTTTTTGCCGCTTCAAACACTTCTTTAACGATACGCACTTGTCCGTATTCCTTGCATATTCGCGTAATGGCGTTGTCGTATTTGTCAAAAATCGGCATGATGACAACCTCGTTAATTACATCCCATATATCAATAAGTCCCGCAAAAGCAGACACGTCGCGCTCTATTCGCGCTATAACTTTTTTCAGTATTTCAGCGTTGGAATAATTCATAAGCCATGGGGCGCATACCGTATGCCAGCACAAGGGATGACCCTTTGTTGTTATATTCCTCTGTGCATACCAACGAGCCGCCGCTTTTAACCGCTTTTCGTCGGGTTTGCCTTCTTGCGGCTCATAGCGTCCAAGGTAAAATGGCAATGTCGCATAATTGTTAAGGGCAAAAAGTTTGTCAAGTTTTTCCTGTAAAAACGCCGCGCGTTTTTCATCTATCGAAGAGCCGTCAGGGTTTCCTCCGGCAAGTTCTACAGCCTCAAACCCGCCGACACCGAACAAAAACTGATGACTCCTCTGCTCTATTTTAATTTCCTGATTTGCCGCAGGC
>NZ_BDHD01000426.1:0-1057 GCF_054786075.1 Treponema sp. R6D11
GTTATAGATGAAACACTTTCGGTAAAGTTACCTGAGTTATCAAATGTAACTGTTTGTATCCCAAGAGTATGGAATATTTCTATTCCTTCGGACAAATATTTGAATTCTTCTGATGTTCGATTTCCTTCTTCAAAACGTGATAATAATTTTTTACGTTTATTAAGGCGACTGCGAATAATACTCTCATTCGCATTAACAACAACTTGAAGGTCTGGCATAATTAAATGATTGTGAATTGAAAGTATAAAATCTGTATCTACATTGTCTAAACGCTGTAATATTAACGAGGATAAAACATATCTATCTATGATAACAACTCGTTTTTCTAATAAATTCGGTATTATCTCTGTATCCAAAATATTATAACGATCAGCGGCAAAAAGACAGGCTAAACTTTTGCATTTTACTGTTTCTGCAATCTGCCTAACAAACTTCCCTAATTTGGTATCTGACGGCGTTCTAGTTGTCCATACACTGACATTGTTTTTTACTAGTTCAGCTTTACCATGTATTTCCATAATGGTTTTTCAAGAGACGCAAAAGATAAATCCATCATAGAATCAGGCGCATATGCAAGATTAGCTATTGATCTGACCTTTTTTAGTTCATTCTCAAATTGCGAATCATCAGATACACCCACAATGGTATTTACTTTTAGTAATGCTCCAGATCCCAGTAACATAGGATTACTTGAATGACAAATACAAGCTAATTCTGAAGAATTACTGAGCATATCCTTTATATTTTCCGAGGACAGCAATCCAGTCTTTACTTCTTTTACATCACAAATATTTAACTCTGTCACACTTACATCTCCAAAGAGCTTATATTTACAAGGAAAAATAATGAGCATCTAAGCCTAACTTAAACAGGCTTACAAGCGGCTCAGAGACAACAAAAAACAACTACCAATAACTCCGCCTGCTAATGCTGATTATACAGTTTTTCCATGTTTTTTGCAAGAGACTTTGACACTTGAAAAAAGAGAGAAATGTCAATTGTATATGATAATTCCAAATTTAAAATTGAAATTTTGTAATTCTTTATAGGATAATGC
>NZ_BDHD01000427.1:0-1054 GCF_054786075.1 Treponema sp. R6D11
AAACGTCCCTTTAAATTCACCCCTCCGTACGGGGGGAAGATGTCCTTGAGGAGGAAATGAATATGTTGAAAAAATGTGTCGCGCTCACGGCGTTAATGGTCGTGGTCGCAGGAGCCGTTTTCGCGCAGGTAACGTTCGGCGGACAGCTTCAGGAAGGCATGACGCTATTAACGGGAACCAACGTAAAAGACGAAGACATAATGGCGGGCGGCACTTACGGCTCACCCCAGATGCACGAAGCGAAATTCAGCGCGCTGTTCGGCAGCGGAACCGCGGGCGGCAGACTGGTATATGAAGTAAATAACGCGTTTGTATGGGGCTGGATGCAGTGGAGGGCAAGCCAGTATTTCAGGATAAAGATAGGAAGCGACGGCGACGGCGAGGGCGGATTCCCGCAGATCATCGGCTGGGGCTTCACGGGCGAGGCGAAGAACTCGGTAGCCGCCGTAAACGACTACAACGGGCAGCTCGCCATGTCGTATAGAAACTCGGGACTCAACTACGGGGCTTACGACGACAAGAACGGCTTCCATTTGCAGATGACGTATTTCCCGCACGATTTGGTCGCGGTCAATTTTCTTTTCAGAAACTTCGGCGACTCGGAGGAAGTTTCGGTAAAACTCGCGAACATGCAGATTTATTCGGTAATCAAACTTGAACAGATAGGAACGGTAAGGTTCGCCGCCGTGGGCAAAGGCGGTCTTGCGAAAGACCAGCAGGACGGCGCGGACATAGGAACCCTTCACCTCGCATTTTATTCCAATGAAATAGTTCAGGGGCTGGCGTTTGAATTGGGCGGGCAGTACAACCTTCCGCACCTTAACACCCCCGACACTTTCGACGCTATCAGGATCGGGGCGGGCATCAACCTTTCCGCGACCGAGCCTTTCAATTTGAAGATCCGCTTCGGCAGCATGTTCGGCGGGCAGAAGAAGGGGGAGGAAATAGAGAAGGTAGGCTGGACGGTCGGACTTTTACCCTACTACAAGATATCGCCCAAGCTGTGGGTGTTCCTGCACGCGGGCTTCGGCTACGAGAAAGAGGACAGCAAGAA
>NZ_BDHD01000428.1:0-943 GCF_054786075.1 Treponema sp. R6D11
GAGAAGGCAAGCGTTATTTCCTGTTGGTGAAAATATCTGTTAAGGAGATCCGATTTATCGAGCCAGCGTTCCATGCGTTTAACTTCGATCATATCGATACCTATTCCCGTAATCATTGTTCCTCGCCTGATAAATGCTCTTCTTCTATTGCCTGATGAGTATTATTTTCATGTGTTTCGCGCGCTATACGGCTTATATAGCCTCGGAATTCAAGGATATTGCTTCCGTGAATAGAGAGCAGGGGATTATCATTTTTTATGTTTACCATTATGGAAAAGTCTTCATATCGCCCGTCAAGATCGATTGTTTCGGTATTAAATTCAATGCGGTTGTCAATTAATGAACGCGGACCTTCGACAATTACGCTTGACGGAGTTAGCGATTGATTTGTAAGTTCATAACCTTCCGCGGCGGATCCTCGTATAACAGGAAATACACTGACATTACGCGTTATTTTATCTTCAAGAAGGAGAGGAATATCTACCGGAATAACGGATATTTCCAAAGGTTCAACTCCAAGGGCGCGTCCCTTTTTGCGGATTTGAACAGGCACTCTGTAAGTTCCTTCGTTTTCGTATCTTCCAAGATCGATGTAGGCTTCGATGTCCTCCGCGAGTATCGGCTGAATCCCCTCGGCTTCTCCACGCGCCGATATTTTTACCGATCTTGGAAAAGAATTCGCTGGTGATAAACTATCGCTTGATTCGATTAACAGCGGAACCGTAAAAAAACGGGTTTCCAGACTATTCATTCTGTAAAAAATGGCAATAATAATTGCCGCCGCCAAAGAGAGAACCTTAACAGGCCATTTTTCTGTTATTTTTGCAAAGAATCCGGATCTATTCAACGATAACCTCCCTTTCTTCTTTGGAATCGTCCGTTTGTTCCGCTTCTTTTCTGCTTCCTTTGTCCAGCAGTTCCATCAATTTGCGCGTAACTTCCG
>NZ_BDHD01000429.1:0-940 GCF_054786075.1 Treponema sp. R6D11
GCGGACACGGCGGCATGGCCGCAGCCGTCGAGGGAGCGTGATCCCTGGTGGTGGTTGGCCAGGCTGGCCGCCTCGCGGGCCAGGCGGTCCAGTTCCTGCCTGTCGATCTGGCCGTCCAGGTAGCGGCGAAGGCCTTGTGCGCAGCGGATGACGTCCGGGTCTTCCAGCAGGTGCGCGATGCGGTCCACGCAGGCCTGCGTGAATTGCAGCCTCAGGTGCTCGCCGGCTTCGGCGGCAAGGTCCAGTTCCGAAGCAAGGCTGTTCAGGGCATGGTTCATGGAGAACTCCTTGGCAGTGGCGACACAAGCAGCGTAGACCGGGGCCGCGCACGGAAACAAGAGGGTGATTTCCGATACGCGCCCCGCATTCCCGAGGAATGCAGTCACCCTGTTAACCCCGTCTTAATCCCTGCGCCACACGCTATGGACTGCCTTGGGCGCCTGTCCATGGCAGGCAGTCGGTGGCGCTTTGCAAGCCCATTGCTTGACTCACATCAAGCCGCCAAGGCCCTGAATTTCATATATTAAATTCAATATAAAAAGCATATTTTTAATGCTTTATTGGGTTTGAGCGACCACCCTCCGTGGCCGCAGGACGATGAAAGACAGGCCATGCCAAAAACATCCCGCGCCGGCAGCGGCTGCAACGACTGCAGCTGCAAGCCCTCCTCCCAGGACATCCCCGCCCGCACCGCCGCCCATGCGCAGCCCGCCGCCGGCAAGCGCGGCTTCCTGCAGGACCTGCTGGCTGCCGCCATGGCGGCCGTGGCCCTGCCCGTGGCGGCGGCCGCGCCCGGCACCCCGGGTTTCCAGCCGCCGCGCCGTCCCGGCGAGGCCGGCAGGCGCTACGGCATGCTGGTGGACCTGCGCCGCTGCATAGGCTGCCAGGCCTGCACGGTGAGCTGCTCCATGGAGAACCTGCCGCCGCTGGGCCAGTTCCG
>NZ_BDHD01000430.1:0-938 GCF_054786075.1 Treponema sp. R6D11
ACGTGATTATAATTTTCTGGGAACCATGAGCCCTTTACGGATTGATCTTGGATACTCTCATAATGAAAACAGCCAAAATTCTTTTTTCTTAATGTTTGATTCCAATATTCCTTTTACGGCCTATGGACTAAATTGGAATTTAAAATTTTATAATGATTTTATTTACCGTCCCGATATGGAACAGCATTATTATAACGGAAATACTACGGGCTTATCTGTTGAATTTCCTATTGGTTTTACCACCCTTACCGCCGGATTAAATGAATCTTTTATAGTTAACGAAGAAAATGATGATGTAGATAAACCTAAATACGGAGATTTTCAAAACGGTTTATATATGTCAACTAACCCATTTTTATCATGGAAAATTCCTTTCGGCGTTTACGTAAAAGATTCCGGTGAAATTATTTTTACGCCCGGTATTTACGCCTCGATTCCCCATGAATTTCCAAAATGGCCTTTAAATGATTATAGAAAAGGGCCTTTTGTTTCTTTTACGCAGAATATTGGCTTTAACAAAGTGGACTGGATCGGTAATTTCAGAAAAGGTTTTGACGTATCCGTTTATAATTCTTTTAATCTAAACATATACAATGTTAGAAATGGTAGTAACCCATGGTCTGAAAATATAAAATTTTCAGGAATAGGCCATTTTAAATTTACGGAATTCCTTGGCCTTTCCACAAACATTATGTACCGGCAATGGGTGTTTTATGAATACGGGTACACCCAGGCCGGAGACGTTCTTCGCGGCGTTCTAGACAAGGATATGTTCGCAAATTATATGCTTTCCTTGAACATAGACATACCTATCAAGTTAATTAAATTTTCACCGTCTGTCTGGTTTAACAAGTCTAAATTGCGCCTATTTAACTTTGAACTTTTTGCCGCCCCATTTATTGACATGGCAATATATGACGATCCCGTATATGACACCA
>NZ_BDHD01000431.1:0-938 GCF_054786075.1 Treponema sp. R6D11
AAACTGCATCAATTCGCTTGAAAACGGTTTTAACTTTCTTACGGCCCTAGGTTCCATCTCCCCGTTAACGGGCTTTCTAGGAACCGTCTCTGGAATGATCGGCGCGTTCAGATCGATTGCCGAAGCGACGGAGGTAAACGCCCAAATTGTCGCGAACGGCATCTACGAAGCCCTTATTACCACGGTATTCGGCCTTGTAATCGCCATTATCGCCATGGTTTCCCATTCGATTTTTACCCACTTGGTCGATAAATTTACAAGCAACATGGAAAGCATCTGTTCCGATTTAATTATCCAATTTGCGGAACAAAGCGAAAACAGGGCGCATACAAAGAGCTAACATGAAACTTAAACGCCGGAAGAACCTATTTCAGGATTCAAGCGCCTCAAGCGACATAGCGTTTTTGCTTATTATTTATTTTATTGTTATCGCGGGTTTTAACGTAAACAAAGGGTTTTTAATGAACCTTCCGGCGAAAGATTCGTCCAGGCTTATTTTAAGGGACGACCTGTTGCGTTTTGAGATGGACACCGGGGGAAACATAGTCTACGAAGGCGACGTCATACAAATTTCACAGGCAAAAACGATAATAAAGGCGGCCCAAAATAACAACCCCGATATAGCCGTAATTATCACGATAGACGGGCAGGCGCACTGGCAGAATGTCGTCGACTTCGTGGAGTTAGCCCAAGACATGAAAATTGATTCGTTTTCTTTCGCAATGAAGAAGGACGGCCTGTGAAGATAAAGCGTAAAAGAAAAAGTTTTACCATTCCCCTTAATTCAATGTCCGACGTGGCGTTTCTTCTTTTAATTTTCATCATGCTTGTGGCGTTAATTAACTACCGTAAAGAGGTAAAAATAGAATACCCCGAGGCGAAAACGGCGTTAAGGACGACATCCGAAAAAAATCTTGAAGTCTGGGTGGACAAGGAAG
>NZ_BDHD01000432.1:0-936 GCF_054786075.1 Treponema sp. R6D11
ACGGCGCACTCCGGCCGACGAGGACTGTTCTTTTTGAATGGTAAATTTCCCCAAAGTTCCGGTTTTTTCCACATGGGGGCCGCCGCAGACTTCTTTGGAAAAGAAATCGGAGGTCGAGTTGCCGATAGTGTAGACTTTTACCTGCGATTCGTACTTTTCTCCGAAAAGAGCTATAGCCCCGGCCGCTTTCGCCTCCTCAAGCGCCATTATTTCCATAAAAACGGGAAAATCCCTTTCTATCTGCTCATTGACGATATCCTGCACCTTTTTTACCTGTTCGGGCGTCATTGGCGCGTCGTGGGCAAAGTCGAAGCGGAGCCGCTCCGCCGTGATATTGCTCCCTTTTTGGGCGACATGATCCCCCAAAACCGTCCTTAACGCCTTATGCAAAAGGGGGGTCGCCGTGTGGTACTTGACCGCCATTTCGCCCTGATCCCCAAGCCCGCCCTTGAAAGAGCCGCTTTGCGAGCGCGAAAGTTCCTGGTGCTTTTGAAACGCCTCGTCAAATTCTTCTTTATTTACCTTCATTCCCGATTCGGCGGCAAGTTCTTCTGTAAGTTCGATGGGAAAGCCATAAGTATCGTAAAGTTTGAAAGCCAGCCGCCCCGACATGATTTTCCGCGGGTCTTTGAGCAGATTGGGCAGAAGTTTTTCAAATTCATGCTCGCCCTTTTGCAGGGTTTCTAAAAATTTCGCCTCTTCTTTGTCAAGTTCGCTTATTATAAAGGCGCGGTTTTGCTCAAGTTCGGGATACGCGCCCTTTAACCGATCCACCACGACCTGCGCTATTGGAGAAAGGCTGAACTTTTCGCCGTTAAGTTTTCGCCCGTGGCGTACGGCGCGCCGTATCAGGCGGCGCAGGACGTAACCCGCCCCCACGTTGGAAGGGCTTACCGCCTTCGGGTCTCCCAAGATAAAAGTCGCGGAGCGCACGTG
>NZ_BDHD01000433.1:0-1044 GCF_054786075.1 Treponema sp. R6D11
GTTTATGGAATTCTTAACCGGCCTTAACCGCGACATGGGAATATCTTTGATTCTCATCACCCACGACATGCACCTTATGCTTGAATACACGACAAGGGCGGTTGTTCTTTCGGACGGCTTATGCGTCGCCGACATGGAGCCTTCTCAAGTCCTTACCGATGACGATGTTATAAAGAAGGCGAACCTTAAACGCACAAGCCTGTACGATCTAGCGCTGAACGCCGGCCTTCCCGATCCGCGCGGTTTTACGGCGCGTTACATAGCATTTGACCGCGAAACGCGCGGGAAGCGGAGCGGAACATGACAAACCGAAGAATGTTATCGTTTATTGACAACGACACCCCCCTCCATTCCCTGTGCGGCGCCACAAAGCTGATTATCTTTTTATTTTGGTCGGTTCTTGTTATGGTTACTTTCAAAACTTACATTCTTGTTGCAATGGCTGTTCTTGGCATCGTTTTCTTTTCGGTATCAAAAATCCGTTTTTCTGATATTTCATTTATTATAAAACTAATTATTCTGTTTATGGTTTTAAATCTCGCCGCGATATATGTTTTTTCCCCCGAAGAAGGCGTAAAAATTTACAACACGAGGAACGTTATTTGGGAAGGACACGGTCGCTTTACCCTTACCGCGGAACAGCTTTTATATGAAATCAACATATTGTTAAAGTATATTTCGCTAGCCCCCCCCGTCATGATGCTGATTGTTACCACCCACCCAAGCGAATTTGCCGCCTCATTAAACCGAATCGGAGTTCCCTACACCGCGGCCTACGCCGTAAGCCTGACCCTGCGCTACATCCCCGACGTACAGCGCGATTTTGAGGCGATATCCCAGTCCCAACAGGCGCGCGGCCTTGAACTTTCCCGCAAGGCGTCGTGGATAAAGCGCCTAAAAAGAATAACGCCCCTGCTCTTCCCTCTCGTCTTTTCTTCTCTTGACCGCATCGATGTTATAAGCCGCGCAATGGAACTCCGTAGGTTCGGCAAAAACAAAAAACGCACTTGGTACTCCGCACGTCCTTTCAGCAGAGCGGACAAG
>NZ_BDHD01000434.1:0-1043 GCF_054786075.1 Treponema sp. R6D11
ATAGTTGTAATCTCGGCGTGGATGGCGGCGATGCGCACGTCGATTTCTTCCAGCCTTTTGCGGGTAAGCGAAAGGTCGTCGCGTATGTTTTTTAACTGGCCTTCCTGCCCCGAAAGTTCCCGTCTGATAAGCCTAGCCTGCTCTTCGGCGGATTGTGCGCGGGTTTTCATCTGGGCGCGGTTAACCTTCATGTCTTCCAGAGTGGCGCGGTATTCGTCTATCTTCGCCAGCAAATTGATGTTGTCGCTCCGCAAGTTTTTAACGCGCTGGCGGCGCTCCTCGATGCTGTCCTTCGCGCTTCTAATCCGCGAATCCAATTCGCGCTTCTTCGTGATAATTCCCTGGGGGGCGAGAAACTCGTCGATAAAAACGGGAGTGTGCTCTTTGTAACTTTTAAAAAGTTCAAGCGCCTTTTGCGAGTCCGCGGCGGCTTCGGCAAGCCCCGTCGCCAAAGCGCCCGCTATGCGCCCAAGTTCCGCCGCGTCAACGCCCGTCGCGGCCGCAGTGGTCAAATCGCGGATTAGCGCTTCCCTGCCGCCAAGTACGGCGTTCAGGCGGCCTAGGGTTTCGTGCAGGGCTTCTTCCGCGCTCTTGCGCTCCGCCGCCGAATAGCCGGCTTTTTTCAAGCCCGCGTCCAGTTCCGCCACGATGTCGTCGGTGATTTTAGCGAGGTCAATTTCAAGTTCCGCCTGCTCTCTCTCTAAGTTGTGTATCTCGTCTTCCGAGCGGCTTACCTCTTTTTCGTTTTCGCTTATGCGGGCGGCGGCAAGCTGGATATTTTCCTCAAAGGAGCGGATGTTTTCTTCGATACTTTCAAGCTGTTTTGTCATGTCGGCGACTATCGCGTCCTGCTCCGCCGCATCGTTGTTCAGTTCTTCTATCTTTTGGATTATCTGTTTTTCGCGTTCCTCGTTCTGGCCGATTTTTACTTTATTCTCACCGCGCTGTTCGTTGAAAAGGCGCACTTCGTTTTCACGCGCGTTCTTTTCCAGGGCGAGGCCGTAAATGTTTTTTTGCAGTTCGACAAAACGAGCTTCCATGGA
>NZ_BDHD01000435.1:0-1040 GCF_054786075.1 Treponema sp. R6D11
CCTTATTAATAGATCATTACATTAATTATATTTAATTTTAAAGTTTTTGTCAAACCGTCAAGCGCATATTTATTGATTATTTATCAAATTTTTCTTAATTTGCGGATAATCTGCCTGCTAAGCCCCTTCCCGCCCGCAAACAGGATTTTTGATGGAATTTTACCGTTTTTTACGCCTGCTTTTACCATTCTGACAGCTGAAGCAACCTGAATCCAAGGCGAATCATTAAAAATTAGGACAACATCATCAGGTATCAGTTCAGGGTTTATCCATGTAAAGAAAATAACCGGAATATCGGAGTATTTATCAAAATATTCAACACCATTCCCTGAAATAATAACGCAGGAATACCCCTGATTGCCTGAAAATTGGGGAAAATATGTAAAATATGATGTCTGTAGGGGCTTATCGGGGTCTTTTTGAGCATTTGAAATGGCCTCTCTTGCCTGTTTTTGGATGTTTGGCTCTAAAAATACCGCTATTCTTTCATTTTTATCGCCGTCAATGACTGCCGCGGCAAGGCCGACACGGTAAAAATCCGCGTATATGTCGGTTTTATAAATAAAATAATCTTCTAATTTGCCTCCTATGGCAAATTCGGCAGGATTTTCTTCTTCGCCATATCTGCCTTCTAGCAACACAACAGGGATAGACGTATTTTTTTCCCTGTAGCCTACGGCCACCTTCGCAAACCTGAGGGGAAAAATCACGCAAAACGGCTTTGACGACGCCTTTTCAACAGCGGCCTGAATTATATCATCCCCCGCATCGTTTGCTACGGTTACGGGTTTTACCCTGCGGAACAAAACAAGGGAAGAACGCGCCGTTTCCTGCCGCAGTCGTTTTTTGCCGTAAAGTTCCGCAAAGGAAATATCGGTAACAATAAGCACGGGGGAACGGGCAAGAAAGACAATCAATATAATTATGAGAAAAACCGCCAAAGAAGCGGCAATTTTTATTGTTTTTGGACCGAGTTTCATATTAATAGCCCATTATACCATATTGGCGAAAAAGACACAGGGGACGCTGTTGACCAATAT
>NZ_BDHD01000436.1:0-1038 GCF_054786075.1 Treponema sp. R6D11
TTCCGTTGTTGGGCGTGTACGTGCTATGGAAAGCTCGCATGGCAAGAAAATTAAGCAAGCGAAACCGTCTGTGCCGGTTCGAATTTTGGGGCTATCAGAAGCTCCGATCGCGGGCGAAATGTTTTATGTTATGCAGGATGAAAAGCGTGCGAACAAGATTGCCGAAATGCGCAAGTTTAATGAAAGACGCGAAGCAGACAAATTAAAATCAGGCGCGATAACATTAGAGACATTATTCTCTAAAGGCGACGAGCTTAAAAACCTAAACCTTATTATCAAAGGCGACGTTCAAGGTTCGGTTGAGGCTGTTTGGCAAAGCCTAGAGAAATTACAAAACGAAGAAGTGCAAGTTAAAATCGTGCATGGCGGTGTCGGCGGAGTTACAGAGAGCGACATTATGCTTGCTTCTGCCTCTGGCGCGATTATCATCGCGTTTAACGTACGACCAGAAAGAGCCGCGGCAGATTCGGCAGAGCGCCAAGGCATCGAAATTAGATATTACAGAGTTATATACAAACTTATCGAAGAAATCGAACAAGCGATGCACGGTATGTTAAGCCCTGAATTCAAGGAACAAACTATCGGGCATATGGAAGTGCGTCAAACATACAAAGTTTCCGCCGTCGGGACAATTGCTGGTTGTTATGTGACAGACGGTATGGCAAAACGCGATGCGAAAGTCCGCGTTGTGCGCGACAATATCGTTATCCACGAGGGCGAGCTATCCAGCCTAAAACGCTTTAAAGACGACGTTAAAGAAGTCCAATCGGGTTATGAATGTGGTAGCTCGATCGAGAAATTTAACGATATCAAAGACGGCGATGTATTCGAACTTTATGAAATCGTTGAAGTTGCGAGAGACATGAAATAGGGGGCAATTTATATGAACCATAGAATAGAAAAGATAAACGCGGAGATACTAAAAGAGCTTTCGTTGAACCTGCGCGAAGTAAAAGACCCAAGAATACAAAACGCAGATGTTGTTAGCATAACCAAAGTCGATACAACGCCAGATTTAGCGCAAGCGAAAGTGTATAT
>NZ_BDHD01000437.1:0-1038 GCF_054786075.1 Treponema sp. R6D11
GAAATATCGGATATAGCTATATTGATTTGTTCGGTTGATTTTAACTGTTTTTGAGTTGATAATGTAATTGTTTGCGCCTGATTAGCCGTTATTTCAGCTCCTGAACGAATTTCACGGAAAATATTATCAAGTTCTTTGATAAGGTTATTGCCTTCCCTTATTTTATCCGTACTTTCTTCGCTGGAAATTATTAATGAAGAAGAAGAATTTTGAATTTCCTCAACTTGTTCGCGAATTTGCGTGGTAAGAGAAGCGATGTCGTCCGCAAGACGGTTTACTTCGTTTGCCACAACTGTAAAACGTTTGCCGTGCTCTCCGGCGCTTGCGGCTTCCAACCCGGCGTTAAATGCTATAACTTTTGTTTGATCCGTTATTGTATTAATACTTTTTATAAAATCGCGTATTTTTAATATCTTGTTTCCAAGATTTATAATGCTGGTAATTACGCCATCGTTCTTTTTCTTAATGTCTTCCAGTTGATTAATATTGTGCTCCAGAACGGAAAACCCGTGAATAACGTCATTTTCCATTTTATTGGCGATATTCGATACATTAGATGTTTTTTCCGAAATATCCCCGGCTATTTGGGTGTTTTCTTTTATTGTACTTTCAATCTCATGAATACTGGTGGCTTGATTATTAGCATTAATAAAAATTTCTTTAGATGAAAGAAATATATCGTCAGTGGATTTTTTAATAATTTTAGCAAGTGAACGCGTTTGTTCCACTGTCGCCAAAGCCGCATCAGCGGCACTGGCTTGAGACTCTATCATATTTTTAAATAATTTTAGATGGCGTTTACATGAAAAACCGGCTGTAAGACCGGCGACAACCATTGCAAGAGCGCTAAATGATTCATTATACAGGGGAAAACTTACAGGTATTGTTTTGCCGCCAAGCGTAAAATAATAAGGTAAATCAAGAACATGAGCGTTAGCTATGACGACAATTAAATAGCAGACCCCTGAAAAAATACCTGAAAAAAACGCGCATGGAACGCTGTATCTAAAAGAGCCTGCCAAAATAAGGACTATGTAA
>NZ_BDHD01000438.1:0-927 GCF_054786075.1 Treponema sp. R6D11
GGTGAATATCCACTTGGGAACTGAATTTGATCATTCCGATTTTATCTCCCGCTTTTAACACGTCGCCCGTTTTTACCCACGACACGCAACGGCGCGCCACCAATCCCGCGATCTGCCGCACGACATACGTGCCGTCGTCGCCCTGTATCGTAAAAATATTCTGCTCGTTTTCGACATGCGCCTTTGGATCCCAGGCGGCTAGAAATTTCCCTTTCTGGTGTTTAATATCAACGACTTTTCCGGCGACCGGAGACCTTTGCAAATGGACGCTAAAAATTGAAAGAAACACGCGGACGACTTTTTCGTCGCCTTCTTCCACCACTTCCATAACGGTTCCGTTGCACGGGGAAAGAATTATCCCCTCGCCCTGCGTAATTTTGATTTTTGGATCCCTAAAAAAGAACACGCAAAACAGGGCGAAAACTATCAATAAAGAGCCGACGGCGATACAGCCGACGTTTACGGGCGGTGGTGCGTTAAAAATACGGGATGCCGCGACAAACAGAGCACCCACGATAAATGCGGGAATAATAAAAGGAAACCCTTCTTTAAGTATGGACATTTTACCCCTCTGGGGCATATTACAATAAAAAACGGGGTTTTGCAATTACGGGACGGTAATTAAAGAGGCGGCGCTGCCGTCTTTTGCGTAGATTCGTTTCGGGTTGTTGGGGTCGGTATTTCGCTTGCCGCTGTAGAAAAAGACATATTGATGGGTACCGGGCGGCAAAGGGATGGTAATGCTGTAAACGCCGGCGGGGTATTCCCTCAGCTCATACATATAGGGATCCCAACTGTTAAAATCGCCCGCGACTGTAACTCTCTCGCCGGAAGGCGCGTTAAAGGTAAAAGTTACGCCGTTTGGCAGGCCTTTTAGGGGGTCGGGTCTAATACGTCTAGCTGGAACCTGCACTGTGGAGAAAATAA
>NZ_BDHD01000439.1:0-926 GCF_054786075.1 Treponema sp. R6D11
GGTTTGGTTATCGTGCTTCCGACTATTTTTGGAGTTATAAATATTACCAAAAACATTACTGTCGGTAAGCTTAGCCTTAAATATACTTCATTTATATACGCGATTGATAGCAAGGGGCAGGAATACGAATACGAAACGTTAAAAGGCTCGGAAAATAGAGTTTGGGTTGATATAACTGAAATTCCGCCTAACTTGCAAAACGCAGTTGTTTCTATCGAGGATGAACGTTTTTATAAACATCCAGGGTTTGATCTAAAATCAACATCTAAAGCGGCTTTTGATTACATATTGCGTCGTCCGGGAGGAAGAGGTGCTAGTACGCTTACTCAGCAGCTGATTAAAAATGTTACTGGGGACAACGAAGTTAAAGCAGGGAGAAAAGTTAAAGAGATCTTGCAGGCCTTGCAGCTTGAGCGCAGGATGTCAAAAGAACAAATACTAGAGATGTATCTTAATACTATATATTTGAGCCAAGGTTGTAATGGTGTTAAGACGGCGTCGTTATTGTATTTTGGCAAGGACGTTTCGCGTTTGTCTTTGGATGAATGTGCTTTGATTGCAGGAATTACTCAATATCCATCTAAATATGATCCGTTTAGACATTATGATGCGGCTGTGGAAAAAAGGGATATGGTTTTGCAAAAAATGTTTCAGCTTGGATACATAACAGAAAAGGAATATAAAGACGCTAAAAATACTAAGACTAAATTGGCTAGTAAAAACAAAGATGCTAACGTGCAAAGCTATTATGCTGATCAGGTTATAACAGATGTTATGAATGATTTGCAAGAGAAGAATGGATATAGCGAATCTGCTGCAGCTAAATTGCTTTATTCTGGCGGGCTTAAAATTTATGCTTGTGTTGACCCTGACATTCAGGGAATTGCAGATGAAGTTTATGCTAATGATAAGAATTTTCCTAAACT
>NZ_BDHD01000440.1:0-1035 GCF_054786075.1 Treponema sp. R6D11
TGATGTCGGCGCTAAAACCGAGATTTACGGGATACTGAATAATATGATTGCCGACGGGAAGAGCGTAAAATTGTTACAGTATCTGCAACTTTTAAAACTTCGTTTAATTTATGGGAAATTAGCACCGAGGTAATACCTTGGCGTTTAAATTCAAGTATCAGGTCAAGGAGCTTTTCACTCTCATCGTCGTTAAGCGAGGAAGTCGGCTCATCAAGAATGAGCAACTCCGTTTTTTTGGATAGAGCGCGGGCGATTTCCACCAACTGCTGTTTTCCAACGCCCAACTTGCTTACGATTGTTTCGGGCGGTTCATGCAAGCCTACTGTTTTTAAATAACTTTTTGATTCTTTTATATATTTGTTCCAGTTGATTATGCCGAATGTTGTTTCCATGTGTCCTAGGAACATATTTTCATAAATTGATAAATAGGGACTAAGCGCCAATTCCTGATGAATAATTGCAAGCCCTTCATGTTCGCTGTCTTTAACGCTGTGGTAATTGGTTTCGTGTCCTTTGTAAAAAACTTTGCCTTCGTAACTGTCTCTTGGATATACGCCGGAGATACAGCTCATAAGCGTGGACTTGCCCGCTCCGTTTTCTCCGCACAAGGAATGAATCTCACCTTTTTTAACTTTTAAATTTACATTTTCAAGCGCTCTAACACCGGGGAATTCTTTGGTGAGGTTTTGAATTTCCAGTATATATTCGCTCATAGATCCTTCGTATAGAAGTCAGATTTAAAGATAAAAAAAATACCCGGCTGTTTTAAAACAACCGGGTAATATAATTTAAACTAGTTTTTCAACAGGATACCGCGATCAAGTCTGTCATCATAGAATCCGGCGTCAACCATGACACCAAGATTATCTTTGGTAACAAGAATAGGATCTAACAGATAAGCTTTTACATATTTTTTGCCGGTATTGCCGATTTCTTTAAGATCGCCGTCAGCGAGAACTGCGCCGGGAATATCAATGGCTTTTCCCTTGAGAGCCTGATCAACAAGAATGATTGCGGCTTCCGCGAGTTTAGCGG
>NZ_BDHD01000441.1:0-919 GCF_054786075.1 Treponema sp. R6D11
CTGAAAGACAGCCTGATTTCGCGCCGAACAGGCCGAAACTTTCCCGCAGTATGTGGATAAGCCTTACGCCCGCTTCCGCGCGCACGACAACGTCTTCCCCGTTTAAAATAAAATTAATCGTCATTTTTGCCCCTATGCCTGCACGTCGCTATTTCTAAGCCGCGCTATTTCCCAAATTTCTTTTCTTCTTAACGGTATTGCCTTATAACAGTGGTCCATCGCCTGCGAGACCGCCTGTATAAAAGCCGACGGTATGCATGTAAACGGCAGTTCTCCGATTCCTTTCGGCTCAACGCTAGCGGAGGGCAGAAAATCTATATTTAAAACCGGAATATCAAGATAGGATGAAATGACGAATTTATCATATTTGGTTTTAGGCAGCGCCCCTTCCGAGTATTCGATGTTTTCCGAAAACGCCCAGCCTAACGCCTGCGTCGCTCCTCGGGTAAGGTTTCTTCTCGCCCTGTTTTCGGATAAAATTTTTCCGCCGTCAACCCCAAGCCATATCCCCCGGATATTGGGGATGCATTCAACAAGGTCAATTGAAACTTCGACGACGCAGGCCGCCATGCCTAGTTTTGAAAAGCCGTTTATGTCCATATTCATTCCTTCATAGGGCTTAAAGCGGTCCTGCCAAAGGGAACCGTACTGGGGTTTCACAGAGCGGCGCACGGTAATCGGCAGGGGGTCGTGAAGGCGCTCTTTTCGGATCGCCAGACAGCATTTTTCCACGAGTTTGGTGAGAGCCGTAATATTTCTCGAAGAACAGCAGGGGCCGCCGTCGGGCGACTTGTCCGTAATTAACCGTATCTTGTCGGCCTCTATCGATAAAATGTCAAATACGACTTTCGCCCAGATTCTGGCGTAATCTTCGTCGGAACTTGTAATGCTTGTTTTAATTTCCAGACTGCCGTCTTTT
>NZ_BDHD01000442.1:0-1020 GCF_054786075.1 Treponema sp. R6D11
ATGGCAAGAGGGGCATACGGTTCATGAGACTGCCGAGCAAGCGATCGAAGAGACGATAAAAATGCTAAACGTATATAGCGATTTTTGCCGTGAGTTCTTGGCGATACCTGTTATCAAAGGGCAAAAGACGGACAAAGAAAAATTCGCTGGCGCACAAGATACATACACAATCGAGGCGCTGATGTATGACGGAAAGGCATTGCAAGCCGGAACGTCGCACTATTTTGGCGATGGGTTTGCCAAGGCGTTCGATATAAAATATTTGGACAGAGATAATAAATTGCAGTATGTTCACCAGACTTCATGGGGCGTTTCAACACGCATTATCGGCGCGGTGATTATGGTTCATTCGGATAACAATGGTTTAGTTCTGCCGCCGAAATTGGCACCGACTCAGGCTGTCGTCATTCCTATCGCTTCGAATAAAGAGGGTGTTGCGGAAAAATGCAACGAGGTGTACGAAAGCGTTAAAGATGTTGCAAGAGTTAAGTTAGACGATAGTGACAATTCGCCTGGCTGGAAATTCTCGGAATATGAAATGCGCGGCGTGCCTGTGCGCATCGAAATAGGACCGCGCGATATCGAGGCAGGGGTTGCATCAATCACCCTTCGTCATTCATACGAGAAATTGCAATTGCCTCTTGATAAATTAGCAGAGGAATTGCCGTTGTTGCTCGAGAGAATACATAACGAGATGTATGAGCAAGCGTTATCGCGTCTGACAGTTAGCGAGGCTAAAACTTTGGACGAGCTTGTTGACATCGCAGAAAACAAAAAAGGGTTTATCAAAGCGATGTGGTGCGGTGCGCTTGAATGCGAAGAGAAGATAAAAGAGCACGGCGGGATCACTTCAAGATGTATACCATTCGAGCAAGAAAAAGTTGCGGAGACTTGCGTTTGCTGCGGCAAGCCAGCTGAAAAAATGGTGTATTGGGGAAAAGCATACTAGGGGGATTAGGGGAAATTTATTCCCCCTGTTCTCCCTTGCAGAGAAAAAGTTTCACTCTCAAAGCCAAACAA
>NZ_BDHD01000443.1:0-1019 GCF_054786075.1 Treponema sp. R6D11
TAAAAAAATAAAAGAAAAGCCTTTTATATATCCGGCAGTACCTGATGAATATTTGGCATCTAAAGGATTTAGATTTACAATGGTAAAAAATTATATTTTATTTTATAAAGTTAAAGAAAAACAAATAAATATAGATCGTTTTTTATATGGACACAGAGACTGGATGAATATATTAGGAAGTGTGAATGATTAACCCAATCTTTGAAAGACTTGTCTTACTCACCGGCAAAGAAAGTCTTGAGAAACTTAACAATACTCGCGTTCTTGTTTTTGGAGCGGGAGGCGTGGGAAGTTGGGCGGCGGAGGCGCTTGTTCGCTCCGGGATAGGGAGGCTTGGCATTATCGACAATGATGATGTTTGCGCTTCAAATGTGAATCGTCAGGTGGAGGCGACTACCCTCTCTATCGGACAGCCTAAAGCGTCCTCGTTAAAAAAACGGCTTTTGGAAATTAATCCTGAATGTGAGATTACGGCGTGGGACGAAATTTTTTGCCGTGAAACATCGGGAAACTTTTTTATTGAAAAATCGGATTTTGTGATAGACGCTATTGACAGTTTGAACCATAAACTCGATTTAATCGAAATTGTTTATAACGCTAATGTTATTCTCTTTTCTTCGATGGGTATGGCTCTTAAAACAGACCCGTCAAAAATAAAAGCAACTTCGATATGGAAAACAGGCAACTGTCCTTTGGCTCGGCTTGTACGGCAAGGTTTAAGGAAGCGAGAATTTTCAGGTGATTTTACTGCAGTGTACAGTACGGAAACGCCAATGCATAATGAGACGGACGAGGAGCAATTTGTAACCACTGGCGGGAATACTCCTTATCAGGGGCGAAAAAAAGTAAACGGCAGTATTGTGACTGTAACGGCAAGCGCGGGGTTGTTGCTGGCAAGTTTGGTAATTAACAGCGTACTTGAAAAAGCGAGGAAGCCATGAGCAGATTTTTCAAAAAAACAAACGTAAGTGAAATTGTAAAAAAACTGGTTGTAAAAACAGTTATGGAACGCTCCCTTA
>NZ_BDHD01000444.1:0-1019 GCF_054786075.1 Treponema sp. R6D11
CATATAACCTGACTGCTGGGCAAGTGTATTATATTGCTGTTCGCGGGTATTCTAGCTCGACATCAGGGAAATATAAGATTATTATCAACAGAACAGGCTGGACGGATGTATTTGTTGCCGGAAACGAAGTTAAATATGATGGCACACCGAAGCAGGCTAATGTTGTATCGACATCTGCTGGTGCTATGACGCTTTACTATAACGGTTCGACAGCGTTACCTGTTGAAGTTGGCGATTATGAAGTTCGTGTGTCGCAAGTTGCTGCTGGCAATTATTGCGCGACGGATCATGTTTTGGTTGGCACGTTTAGGATAACAAAGGGAACGAAAACTGTCACGCTTAAAGCGGCTAATAAATCGAAGGTGTTTGGATATGATGACCCTGCTAATAGTTATGAGTTAACTCCTGCGGAACTAGGGGACAACACGCTTGTTATATCTGGAGGAACATACACGACGGCTGGAACAGCTGGTATGGCGCGACCTGTTGGCACATATAATATTACACCTAGCGGATTTGTATTTACATCGAACAAATATGATTATGTGATAACGTATCAAACAGGCACACTGACTGTTACGAAAGATGTTATAACTGTGACTCTTAAGGCGGATGATAAGAGCAAAGAATTTGGGCAATCGGACCCAGCGTTTACTCATACTGTTTATTATAATGGTGTTGCTAATGCTGCGATACCTGGGAACCCTACGAAGACGAATGGTAGCGTGACTGCGAATGGTACGGCTGGGGTTACTAGACCTGCTGGCACATATACGATTATGGCTTCTGGATTTGCATATGCTGCGACGACGAACTATACATATACTATAGTTTATCAAACGGGGACGTTGACGGTTAATACGATTAATCCAACCTTAAATCTAATTCAAGAAAACGCTTCGACGGGCGATAAAATTGGAAATAATATAGCCAATGCGCTTAATGTTGGTAATATTGGGACGGCGTTTTCTATTGATGGGTATATCAACTCGGCTGGCGATTATGATTATATCTGCTTT
>NZ_BDHD01000445.1:0-909 GCF_054786075.1 Treponema sp. R6D11
GCACCGCCAAACAATATATTGAATTATACGCTCAAGTTACTAACGAGGAAACAAAAAGGTATTTATAATGTCAGGTAACACATTCGGCAAATTATTTAAAGTAACAACCTTCGGCGAATCGCACGGACTCGCTATGGGCTGCGTAATAGACGGCTGTCCTGCAGGTTTGGAAATTTCAGCTAACGACATTGAAAAAGAACTCGCCCGCCGCCGTCCAGGGGCTGTTTACGGCTCAAGGGACGAGAAAGATTCGCCTGAAATTTTATCGGGAATGTTTGAAGGTAAAACTCTTGGAATCCCGATAGCGATTATCGTCCGTAATACAAACCAGAACAGCAAAGACTATGACGAATTAAAAGACATTTACAGACCGGGACACGCCGATTTTACATGGGAAACAAAATACGGTATTAGAGACCATCGAGGCGGCGGCAGAAGCTCAGGGCGTGAAACTCTTTGCAGAGTCGCCTCAGGCGCTGTAGCCAAAAAATTCCTCGCTCTACAAGGAATAACAATAAAAGCGTGGACATCGTCTATCGCCGGAATAACTCAAGTTTCCCCTAATGAGGACGGCTTTGATTTTGAAGAAATAGAACGCAATCCTTTTCGAGTCCCCAGCAAAAGCGGCGCTGAAAAAGCAACCGCCAAAATAGAAGAACTTCGCTCTGAAGGCGAAAGTGCAGGCGGCGTTATAACCTGTCTTGTAACAGGCGTACCCATCGGTTTAGGCGAGCCTGTCTTTGAAAAACTTGACGCGCAATTAGCCGCCGCAGTTGTTTCCATTGGAGCGTGCAAGGGCGTTGAGTTTGGGGCGGGATTCGCCGCCGCAAACATGAAAGGCAGTGAAAATAACGACAAGCCTTGCGAAAACGGACAGGGTAAATTCGCCACCAATAATTGCGGCGGCAT
>NZ_BDHD01000446.1:0-1018 GCF_054786075.1 Treponema sp. R6D11
GTCCAAACATTCTTCTAAAATAGTAATAAGAATTATCAAAAAAAATGGAACCTCTAAAAACCTTGGTTAGGTTTTTAGAGGTTCCTAGAAGAAAATCGCTAATTTATTGTAGCATAAGGAATTATTGTAGTGCGATTTTCTTCATAGGTTATGAAAACATCTAAAAACGGAAGTTTTTAGATGTTCCAATAAGTCGGTCCAAACGGAGGGTGTATGAAAAGTAAAAAAATAGCGATGTGGTTTTTAGCCGTCGCAGTTTTATGCTCAGGATTAGTCGCAATGGGCTGTTCAGTCCGCGCAGAAGCGCAGCCTGCTAATCAGCCTAAGATTACACCGCCAAACGTAACACAGGGCGTAGCACAGGGCGCAGTCGTTTACATGACGGACAAAATAACCCCCGAAGGCTTGCTTGCCGTTTATAATGCTCTTGGACTGGAAGCAAGCGGAAAAGTAGCGGTAAAAATAAGCACAGGAGAGCCGGGCAATCCCCATTTTCTTTCCGCTTCACTAATAAAAAATCTAGTGCAGAAAGTGAACGGCACTATTGTTGAGTGCAACACTGCTTACGGCGGAAAACGGGCAAATACCGCCATGCATTATCAGGTGGCGAAGGATCACGGGTTTACGGCAATAGCGCCTGTTGTAATCATGGACGAAAAAACTGAGATTAGTATTCCTGTTACAGGCGGTAAACATTTTAAAAAAAAAATTGTAGGGGCGCGTTTTAAGGGAACTAATTTTCACAATGTGTCGTCTCATTTTTAGGGGCATCAACTGGGCGGCTTTGGAGGCGCGTTAAAAAATATGTCCATCGGTTATGCTTCGTCAGACGGAAAATCATGGATTCATTCGGCGGGAAAAAGCAAAAGCGGCTTTAGAGGCGAACAAAACGACTTCCTTGAATCAATGGCAGAAGCCGCCGAAGCTGTCGCAGACGCTAACAAGGGAAGAATTTTATATATCAACGTGATGAACCACCTTTCCGTTGACTGCGATTGCAACGGCAGACCCACTCCTC
>NZ_BDHD01000447.1:0-1016 GCF_054786075.1 Treponema sp. R6D11
CTCCATCCTCTTTACAAAAAATACATCAAGAGGGCGGAACAAGTAAAAGCCCATGATGAAAAGAACGAAGCGAAGATCGGCGATCGTGTTCGCGTGATCGAGTGCAGACCTATAAGCAAAGAAAAATGCTGGAAGCTTGTAGAAATTATTGAGCGAGCCAAGTAAGGGAGACGGAAAATGATTCAAGTAGAGAGCTTCCTGAATGTGGCTGATAATTCAGGAGCCAAACTAGTACAGTGCATCAAAGTTTTGGGCGGCACAAAGCGTAGGTACGCCGGAATTGGCGACATTGTTGTAGTTGCGGTAAAAGAAGCGTTGCCTACGTCCGTAATAAAAAAAGGCACTGTGGAAAAAGCGGTTGTGGTGCGTACTCATAAAGAGTTCCGCCGCCCCGATGGAACATATATCAGGTTTGATGATAACGCCTGCGTCATTATTGACGCCGCATTGAATCCGAAAGGAAAGCGTATCTTTGGACCTGTAGCGCGGGAATTGAGGGAGAAAAGCGAATTTATGAAAATCGTTTCTCTTGCCCCAGAGGTTTTATAGGAGTCGGACATGGCTGAAGCGTTGCATAAATTTAAACTTAAAAAAGAAGATACTGTCCAGGTTATTACCGGAAAAGACAAGGGAAAACGCGGCAGAATCTTAAAAATAAATCGTGACACGGACAGAGTTGTTGTTGAAGGCTTAAACATAGTCAAGAAAGCGATGAAGAAAAGAAAACAACAAGATCCGGGCGGAATAGCCGAGATTGAAGCGGCGATTCATTCGTCCAACCTGATGATTGTTTGTAAAAAATGCGGACCTACTCGCATCGGCTACAAACTTGACGGGGATAAAAAGGTCAGATTTTGCAAGAAATGCGGGGAGGTATTATAATGGAAAAAAATTACGTTCCCCGTCTTAAAAAGATTTATAAGGAGCAAATAGCCCCTGAACTGTTTAAGGAATTTAATTACAGTTCTAATATGCAGATACCCAAGCTTGAAAAAATTATTGTAAGCATGGGCGTA
>NZ_BDHD01000448.1:0-1015 GCF_054786075.1 Treponema sp. R6D11
GGAAAAAGATGAATAAAGAATTGATTTCAGTAAAGACAGTGGTGGCCATCGGCATCGGCTCGGCGCTTATGTTCGTGCTTATGCGTTTTGTGGCGATTCCTACCGGAGTGCCAAATACAAACGTTAACTTTGGTATCGCGATTCTTTCGGTATTTGCCGCCATTTTCGGCCCCGTAGCCGGGCTTTTAATCGGTTTTATAGGGCATACGCTAACGGATCTGACGTGGGGCAGCGTATGGTGGTCATGGGTAATCGCCGACGCGATATTCGGTTTAGTGGTCGGTATTTTCTGGAAATTATACAAGATCGAAGAAAAAGACTTCGGCATTCAACAGGCGGTTATTTTTAACGGCGTTCAGATTTTCGCCAATTTACTCGCGTGGACTGTCATCGCCCCTACTCTCGACATATTAATTTACCATGAACCATCCGACAAAATATACCTTCAAGGTCTTGTGGCAAGCAGTCTTAACATCGCAGTAGTATTGGTGCTTGGAACGCTCATAGCCATGGGTTATTCCAAAACCGGCAGTAAAGCGGGAAGCCTTAAGGCGGAGTAAAAGAACGTGGCGGAAAACGCGCCTGTTCTGTTATTCGAACATTTTACTTTTCGATACAGGGCGCAGACCGAACCTACGCTGATCGACATTAACCTGAAGATAAACTCGGGGGAGAAGATTCTTATCCTAGGTCCTTCAGGTTCAGGAAAATCCACTCTAATCCACTGTATAAACGGCGTTATCCCCCACGCCTTTAAGGGCGAAAGCTCTGGCGAGCTTTTTCTGGCGGAAAAAAATATCAACGGCTTTACCCTAAACGATATTTCCAAAATAGCGGGGACAGTACTGCAGGATACCGACTGCCAGTTTGTGGGATTAAGCGCCGCGGAGGATGTCGCCTTCGCCCTGGAAAACGACTGCGTACCCACGGAAGAAATGCGCAGCCGTGTGGTTGAAACCGCAAAACTTGTTGACATGGAACCTCATCTTGACAAAAGTCCGCAGGATCTTTCAGG
>NZ_BDHD01000449.1:0-903 GCF_054786075.1 Treponema sp. R6D11
AACAGTTTCCGCTTCACTGCGGCTTATTCCGTTAATGCCCGCGTTTATTTTAGCGGCTTTAGAAAAATCTTCGCATAGGGCAAGCCGTTTTTTAAGTTCTTCAGCGAGGATATCAAGTATTTTTTGCCGGCTTAAGTTTTTAAACCATGTTTCCACCGCCTGGGACAGAAGGGCTTCGATTTTTTCTATTTTTACGCGGTGTTTGTCTATGGGAAGCCTCGCCATGATTTTTGAAGCCGAAATTTCCCTCTGTTCTTCGTATTTTTTGTCAAGTTCGTCTATGTTTGTTAAGGTTTTCTTTTCCCATTCGGCGGTTTGCGCCGTTACCGTTTCATCTGCGGTTTTCAGGATACGCACGGCTTTTTTTCTTGCGTCCTCAAGTATTTCGCGATCAAGTATTTCTGTCGATTGCAGTTCTTCCATAAAATAAACCAAATTACACCCAAAAAACCTTCCAAAATTTAAGAGCCGACTATGCCCAGTTTTTTCTCTCTCTTCTCTATGCGCTCAATTACGATTTTGGAAAGCTTCTTAAAATGCTGGGGAAGCAGTTCCTCGTCGGGGGTATTGTAGTATTCCAGCACGTCATTTAACTCGCCTTTTGCCTGTTGGAATTTATTTTGCTTGTAATGAATAAAGGCGATTTCATATTCGGCCGTGATGACAAGATCGATATTGCTTGGATTCCGCTCTTTCAGCGCCTGATAATACTGGAGGGCGAGCTTGTAACGGTTTTTGTCGGTCGCTTCCTGGGCGCGTTGTATTATTTCGGCGGGGGTGATGTCATCGCTGATATCCGCCGTAGAAGCGCAGGCGGATACACATAAAACAAAGGCAGATATAGCCAATATATGTAATTTTTTAGCCGACAAAATCATAACCTCAGTATATCTATAACCAGTA
>NZ_BDHD01000450.1:0-1007 GCF_054786075.1 Treponema sp. R6D11
GAGCTAGGTGCCAACTTGTCAACAATTAGTTAAAAAAGGCAGGAAAACAAAGGTTAATAAATCTAAAGTGCCTGCATTGAACTTTAAAAAGAATTCATTAAAGAACACAGAAGTTGCAGTTAATTCACCACTTGTTCGCGGTGTTTGCACGAATGTTACAACGATGAACCCTAAAAAGCCGAACTCGGCTATGAGAAAGGTTGCTCGTGTGCGTTTTACAAACGGAGCAGAAGCGTGGGCGTATATCCCAGGGATTGGTCATAAACTATCAGAGCATAGCGTTGTGCTTGTTCGTGGTGGTAGGGTTAAAGACCTTCCAGGTGTGCGCTATCACATCGTTCGCGGTACGCTTGATACAAGCGGAGCTGAAGGCAGAAACCAATCGCGTAGCAAATATGGTGCTAAAAAAGCGAAAGGTGGAGCTAAAGCAGCTGCACCCGCACCAGCCGCAGAGGCTAGCGAGTAGCAACTAAACTGCAAGTGTCTATTATATATATGTAGTAGGCGCGAACACGGATAAAAAATTCCGTGAGTACCCAGCGGGGGATAACCCTGCAAATAAGAGAGAGAGGGAAAGTAAAGTGCCAAGAAGAGGTAATGTTCCTAAAAGAGACGTTTTGCCAGATCCAGTTTATGGAGATAAGCTTGTAACACGTGTTGTTAACGTTATTATGCTAGACGGCAAAAAATCAGTTGCTCAAAAAATAGTATACGGAGCATTTAAAATTATTGAAGAAAAAACAAAAAAGGATCCGCTAGAAGTTTTCAAAGAGGCTATTGAAAAAATCAAACCATTGCTTGAAGTTAAGGCTCGTAGAGTCGGCGGCGCAACATACCAAGTTCCTATGGAAGTTCGCCCTGAACGTCAAAGAACGTTGGCTTTAAGATGGCTTGTAAGCTATTCTAGAAAACGTAGCGAGAGGACAATGAAAGAGCGTTTTGCGGCAGAGATATTAGCTGCAATAGATGAGCAAGGCGAGGCTTTCAAAAAGCGTGAAGATACACAT
>NZ_BDHD01000451.1:0-1004 GCF_054786075.1 Treponema sp. R6D11
GAGAAGGCGACCGCCATCGCCCACGGTGCGACGGGCAAGGGGAACGATCAGGTAAAGTTTGATAAACCCCTTCGCATCGGCGTGGTTGAACAATTCCCCCGTAGTAAAACTTGCGAGACTGGTGTTGTAGAGCGAGTAGGGTGACGTAACTCCCGCTGCGCTAATCGAACCTTTGTAAAGTTTAAGCCGCACTTTTCCGCTGACCGTCTGCTGGGTGCTGTCAACAAAAGAGGAAATCGCTTCGCGTAACGGAGTGAACCAGAGGCCGCCGTAGATAAGCTCGCCCATTTTAAGGGCGGCCTGCTGTTTGAAAGAGTAAGTCTGCCTGTCAAGACAGAGGTGTTCAAGCTCGCCGTGGGCGTAGTAGAGGATTGAACCGCCCGGCGTTTCGTACACCCCTCGGCTCTTCATGCCGACAACCCTGTTCTCAACAAGGTCTACAATGCCGATACCGTTAGCGCCGCCGATTTTGTTAAGCTGGTTGATAAGGGCGACCCCTTCCATTTTCTTTCCGTTAAGAGAAATGGGAACGCCCTTTTCAAATTCAATTTCCACGTATTCGGGCTTGTTAGGCGCTTTTTCAGGCGGAACCGTAATGGAGAGCATTTTTTTGTACATCGGCTCGTTCTCCGGGTCTTCAAGCTCCAACCCCTCGTGGGAAATATGCCAAAGGTTGTCGTCCATGCTGTAGGAATTTTTTTTCTTCATGGGGGCGGGGATTTTTCTTCTGGCAAGATACCTCATCTCATCTTCCCGGCTTTTAAGCTTCCAAGTCCGCCACGGGGCGATAATTTCAATGTCGGGTGCGAGCGCCATGATGCCAAGATCAAACCTTACCTGATCGTTCCCCTTGCCCGTCGCACCGTGGGCGATGGCGGTCGCCTTCTCCTTTCGCGCGTATTCGACAAGCACCTTGGCGATTAACGGCCTGGCGGTGGAAGTGCCGAGCAGGTACTTGTCCTCGTAAACCGCCCCCGCTTTAAGCGCCGGCCAGATGTATTCTT
>NZ_BDHD01000452.1:0-1004 GCF_054786075.1 Treponema sp. R6D11
ACCGGGATAACGGCGTTCCGCCTGAGATGGGCAGATTGAATCCAACGCCGATATATGAAACATTTCAAGCGCTTTTTCGGTAGAAGGACCGTATGCAAGAGCCAAAAGTATCGGCTGTTGTCCGTTATTTTTATCAAGTTCCACAGCAAAAGCCAAGCCGTCGTTTTTTTCAAAAGTCAACTTTATTATTGCCGCCTGCCTGTTATTGTACTGGAAAAAATCGACATCTCCCTTATTTCCTATTCTCTTGTTTACATCGCTAACCATTTCCCGTATTCCGGCGTAACGTCCGTAATAAACGGCAATGTCAAATACCGCCCCGCTTGGTCCCCTGAACGAAAAACGGTCTCTTGCGTCCCCGTCTACATATTCATAACCTTCGGGAAGGTCGATAAAAAAGCCCCATGTAGGCGAATACATGGATTCCGCAAAACTTAAAACAGGTATGAAAAACAGTAAAATAAAAAAACGTTTCATGTTAATATTATCGGAGTGAAAAACATAGAAATTCTGTATGAAGATGACTATATTATCGTTGTAAACAAGCCCGCCGGACTTGCCGTTCAGGGCGGAAAAGGGGTAAAAACCTCGCTAGACACGATTCTTGCCGAGCTTCGCACGCCTACGCCCCTGCTTGTTCACAGGCTTGATAAGGATACTTCGGGGGTACTGCTGGCGGCTAAAGGGCGCGAAAATGCCGCTCTTTTTTCACGCCTGCTTAACAGTTCAAAAATCACAAAACAGTATATTGCCGTTTGCGCCGGGCGACCAAAAAACGAAAAAGGCGTAATTACCGATAAACTGCTGATTCACGGCAATTTAAAAAGCTCAGAAACCCGATATAAAGTTTTAAAAACCGCCGTTTTTACGGAAGAACCTCTTGAATACTCCGCGCTGGAACTGGAGCTTGGTACAGGAAGAATGCATCAAATCCGCCGCCATCTTGCCATGAACGGAAACCCCATACTTGGAGACGACAAATACGGCGACTTTACACTTAACAA
>NZ_BDHD01000453.1:0-999 GCF_054786075.1 Treponema sp. R6D11
GGAGTATATCTCATGAACGAGAACGGACTCTGCGGGACGATAAAATCTTAGTTAAATTTGAATTTGATGAAAGTATAGAAAAATATAGCGAATAAAAGGAGGCAATAATGGAAGACCTTGAAACGCCCATGCCAAGCAAGGGCGATCTAGACGAATTGAAAAAGCTTATTACGGAAAGAAGAGAGCCGGAAAAACCCGAAAGAAGACTTGCAAACTTCGATGAAAAGTTTTTGATGATTTTGGCTCAAGAGTTTGTTCATGGCTCGGGCAGTTTCAATGGGGATTTAGCAAGACAAATCATGGATGATTTAGGGTTCTCAAACGAAGCATACTTTCTGCCCGATAGCGATTTATTATCTTGCGTTCTATCAAAGCAAGTCTTATGGATCGCGGAAAATGACAAACGAACCTGCAAATTTTGCGACGGCTGCTCCGAAAGGATTTTCGTTCTAGAAAGCCTACCAAAGTATCATCCAAACTGCCGCTGCGGGTTAAACTTGCCGGAGGAAGAATTGCGCGATGTAACAGACGAAGTTATGTCTGCCTTAAGGGAATTTACAAAAATTTCCGTGAGACATCCATTAGATGTTCCATGGTTAATTAGCCAAGTTGATGATGGTAAACCATGGGATATCAAAAATGAGGGCCCATGGAACCAATCAATTAAAACTGAATACCCTGGAAGCTATTTCGCTCCTGTTATGTTTTATGGTGAACAATCTTCACCTGAGTGGTTAGGCAATTTTACTTTTGGTTATATTACCGGAATTATGCTCTTTGGGCGTTTTCTTGCCATATTAGGGTCCATTGGAAAAGCTGTTTGGAATCTATTAATAAGATTCATAAAAGACAAGGACAATTCCCCGCTGTCTCTAAATTATTTTCTCGATAAGATAGAAGAGGAATATGTAAACGAAGTTGGAGACCACCCAGCAATTAACAAAGGATACGATCGCTTTAAAAAAGATTTAAACGCCGGTTATATCAATGATTTACTTC
>NZ_BDHD01000454.1:0-998 GCF_054786075.1 Treponema sp. R6D11
CTCATGAAGGGCATATTAGGATTGGTCAGACCCGCTGGTGGTGAGGTTAATTTTTCCGAACTTAAACAGACTGAAATAGGTTATATGCCACAACAAACTGTTGTACAAAAGGATTTTCCTGCAAGTGTTTTTGAGGTTGTTTTATCTGGTTGTAAGAACAAGAGAAGACAAAAAAAGGAAAATGCTATAAAAAATATGCAAAGGCTAGATATTGAGGAATTAAAAAATAAGTCCTATAGAGACTTGTCGGGTGGGCAACAACAACGCGTGTTGCTCGCTCGCGCCTTGTGCGCAACAGATAAAATTTTGTTGCTAGACGAGCCTGTCACAGGGCTTGATCCGGTTGCTGCCGCTGATATGTATGAACTCTTGAGAAAACTGAATGACGAGCACGAAATAACGATTATAAAAATTTCTCATGATATCAGGAGTGCGGTTAATACGGCAATAAAATTTTGCATATGAGGACAAAGTCGCTATTTTTTGGCGAGACCGGAGATTATTTAAAAACGGATATTTATAAAAGAATGATAGGAGGGGCTGAGGATGTTTAGTTTGTTATCCGAAATGCTATCATACTCTTTTATCGTTCGCGCGTTTATCGTTGGCTCGCTAGTTGCTCTTTGCTCTTCGCTTTTAGGGGTCAGTTTGGTGATTAAGCGTTATTCCATGATAGGCGACGGGCTATCACATGTTGGTTTTGGTTCGCTAGCCCTAGCTATGGCATTAGGTTTTGCGCCGCTTCAAGTATCTATTCCTATTGTTTTAGTTGCGGCGTTTTTATTGCTTAGGTTGAGCGAAAATAGCAAAATTAAAGGAGACGCAGCTATTGCGCTTATATCTAGCAGTTCGCTTGCTATTGGCGTTATAATAATTGCTATGACCAAAGGCATGAATGCCGATGTATGCAACTATATGTTTGGAACAATTTTGGCTATGAGTATGAATGATTTATATTTAAGTGTTATTGTGGCGATTGTTGTCCTTGCCCTTTATAT
>NZ_BDHD01000455.1:0-887 GCF_054786075.1 Treponema sp. R6D11
GAGCAAGGCGACGCGCGCGCTGCCGTTTGAAATTAGCGATTCGAAAAACACGCGCGAAGAAGTCCGCTTGCGACACCGGTTTCTCGACCTGCGAAACCCGGCCGTAAAAGCCAATATACTTTTGCGATCTGAAATAATCGGTTATTTGCGGGAAAAAATGCAGGAACACGGTTTTACCGAATTCCAAACGCCGATTTTAACTTCGTCCTCGCCTGAGGGCGCGCGGGACTACCTTGTGCCAAGCAGAAAACACCACGGCAAATTTTACGCGCTTCCGCAGGCTCCGCAAATTTTTAAACAGTTGTTAATGGTTTCGGGTTTTGACCGCTACTTTCAGATAGCGCCGTGCTTCCGCGACGAGGATTCCCGCGCGGACCGCTCACCGGGCGAATTTTATCAGCTTGACTTTGAAATGTCCTTCGCGGAACAGGAAGATGTTTTGCAGATAGCGGAAGCTGTTCTGCATGGCACTTTCAAAACTTTTTCCGACAAAGAAGTAAGCCCCGCCCCCTTCCCCCGAATCTCCTACGCGCAATCAATGTTGAAATACGGAACGGACAAGCCCGACCTACGCAACCCTCTCGTCATCGAAGACCTGACCCAGTTTTTTGCGGACGTTGAATTCGCGCCGTTTAAAAATATTCCCGTAAGGGGCATTGTCGCACAAGGCGCGGCATTGCAGTCCAAGTCCTTCTTCGAGAAGATGCTCGTATTCGCAACGGAAATCGGCATGAAGGGGCTCGGTTACATTTCCGTCCTTGAAGACGAGTCGCTCAAGGGGCCAATCGTCAAATTCCTTTCGGCGGAAAAACAGGCGGCGCTGCGGAAAAATCTTTCCCTTAAAAAAAGCGACACCCTTTTCTTTATAGCGGATTCCCCAAAACTGG
>NZ_BDHD01000456.1:0-994 GCF_054786075.1 Treponema sp. R6D11
TACGCCTAACAGCCTGAAAAAGGCGGACAATTTATTTCCCGTCTTTTATCGAGTCTATGTAAGCCGCCGCGCTGTGGGCCGCTACAGCGCCGTCGGCCGCGGCCGTTACAACCTGGCGGAACGCGCCGGAACGTATGTCGCCCGCCGCGAAAAGACCCGGTATGCTGGTAAACATTTTTTGGTTTGTTACGATGTAGCCGCTCTCGTCAAGCTTTGCCTTAAACGGGTCGGCCGCCACAAGCGACGTTTGGGGAACGGTCCCTACAAAAACAAAAACGGCGTCCGTATCTTCCTCGTAAACCTTATCGCTTGTCGTTTCGCTTAAAACAACCGATTTTACTTTTTGCTCGCCTTTTATTTCTTTTATGACCGTATTAAGGCGAACCTCTATATGCGGATTTGTCTTTACCCTTTCGACAAGGGCTTCTTGGGCGCGGAATTTGTCCCGTCTGTGAATTAACACTATCTTGTCGGTTAAATTTGAAAGGTAACGCGCCTCTTCACAGGCCGCGTCCCCCCCTCCTACGACAAACATTTTCTTGCCTTTGAAAAAATGGCCGTCGCAGGTGGCGCAATAGGAAACTCCCTTTCCGCTGAATTCGCTCTCGCCCGGAACGCCGAGCAGGCCCGGTTTTGACCCCGCCGCAAGAATTATCGAATGTGTTGTAAGGGTTTTCCCGTCCGCGAGGCTTACGATGAAATGCCCCGCTTTTTTTATGCCTGTTACGGATTCCGTAAGAAAAGTCGATCCGAATTTTTCGGCCTGTTGGTAAAGGGCAAGCGAAAATTCATAACCGGATACGGCTTCGGTAACGCCCGGGTAATTTTCCAGCCGGTCAATAACTAAAATCTGGCCGCCCGGCCCCATCGCTTCAATAACAAGAACTTTCAAGTTCGCCCTTGCCCCGTACTGCGCCGCGGTAAGCCCCGCGGGACCCGCCCCTATGATAATTAAATCTGCGTCTAAATCGGCCATTATTCCTCCAACAGTATC
>NZ_BDHD01000457.1:0-994 GCF_054786075.1 Treponema sp. R6D11
ACCTCGCCCTCCACTAACAGTGGGAGTCCGCCAACGGCGGTTGTTTGGGCGGGGGTTAATTGCTTGTTGATACCTTGTTCTTTTTGTGTTATATTGAATGTATGGACGTTGCTGTTGAATTCAACCCTTCTGCCTTTAAGCATGGCATTACCGAAGCAGCTATCCGGTATGCTATAATCAATGTTGTTTATGATGACATTTGGGATGATGCAGAAGACAAGCATTTGCTTTTGGGGTTTGATAATAATGGCAACCCTCTTGAAATTATGTACAATATGATTGATGATACAAGCATAAACGTATTCCACGCCATGAAGTGCCGGAATATCTATCATCACCTGCTTTATCATGGAAAATGAGAGGAAAACTATGGCAAGAATGACTGACGAAGAAGCTGATGCCCTTGACGAACAGGTAACAAAAAATCCGCCTAAAGTTTCCGGCGATGGAAAAAGCGGATTTTTTATGAAACATAAGGGCAACATCGTAATTTTGGACGATGTTTCCGCAACATGGCTTCGTGTTACTTCTGAATCTACCCGTAAATCAACAACAGAACTTATCAGCGAAATGATACGAGAGAAAATTGCTGTAGCTATATAATCTTTTATGAGAGAACTATGCCTGATATGACCGATGAGGTAATCATAGGCGAACTGGTACGCAAAGAAATAGCCGCCACCGCATAAATCCCCACACAGAGAAACATAATTTTTCAGATTGGACTTTATTTCGTTAAATAGGCTGTTTTTTGGGTTGATTAACCCATTATTACTGTTGGATTGTTTGGGGGGGGGGGGGGGGGTAATCTTATGCACGCCGTTTAAGGGGGGGGGATGAAAAAAACCTAAACACCCCAGCGCCGAAAGGCTTTTCCACGATGAACAAAATGAGGGGAGCTTTAGCCCGCCGTTTGCGCGGGGGTCAAAGGGAGGGACGCAAATGTTTTCAGAAAACTTACTAAGAGCGATATAACCCCCTAATAAGGGGGGTG
>NZ_BDHD01000458.1:0-993 GCF_054786075.1 Treponema sp. R6D11
GAAATAAATACGATAATTCTTCAAACAACAACTCTGCGTCCTCCGCGCCTTTGCGTGAGGTCTTTTTAGAAAAAATTAATATATGTATTATTTATTCCGTTGACACTATTACGGTTCCTCTGTAATATTATTTGTATAGACACTTGAAGAGGCCCCTTCGTCTATCGGTTAGGACATGAGATTCTCAATCTTAAAAGAGGAGTTCGATTCTCCTAGGGGCTAAAATGTCTATACGTAAACAGGCGTTTCCTCCGCCGCATGTATGCTATATGGAACTATTTCGTTAATAAGGTATTCTTTTTCTTCCATTGCCGATTCAATATCAAAATAATTTTGAAGATTAAGCCAGAACTGCGCGGAATTGCCAAAATATCTTGAAAGCCGCAGGGCCATATCAACAGTTATCCTTCGGTTTCCGTTTATTATTTGACTAATGGCGGTTTGCTGTACTTTTATTTCTTTGCTTAATTTGTATGAGGTAATTTTTAGAGGTTCCATAAACTCGTCGCGCAATATGGTTCCGGGAGGTATTAATTCAAGTTTCTTTTTCATAACTTTCTCCTAATGATAATCGTTGATAGTAACATCGAAGGCATTTCCTTCTTTCCATTTAAAAAGTACTCTCCATTGGTCGTTTATCCTAATACTGCACCATCCTTTTTTATCCCCTTTCAATTTCTCAAAATTGTTTCCCGGCGGGACTCTTAAATCGTCATCGCTTACGGCGGCATGAATAATAAGCAGTTTTCCCCTTGCCCGCTGAAACAGATCGGGATGCAGTTTTTTTATCCTTTCCCTGTTAAACAGAGCCTCGGTATCCTTGTCTCCAAAACTTTGTATCACTAAAATATCCGCCTGTATTAATAGTATCATATTACGATAGTATTGTCAAGAGATAGTATATTTTTTTAGCAAAAAGCGGAAGCGGATAGCGGTTCGCTACCCACTACCCTTCCCTAATTGGAACGCACCAGCCAGAAGCCACACCCCACA
>NZ_BDHD01000459.1:0-883 GCF_054786075.1 Treponema sp. R6D11
TGAAGCCTTTGAGACGTTCTGAAATTTAGTTGTTCCGGGAATCCACGGATCAATCGGTATGCTGACGCGGGCGGTCGCGCTTATGGTATCGGTAAAAGGATCAAAATTGGAACTGCTCCAATCTAACGATAAATTTAAAGAAGGAGCTTTTGTTTGTAATAAGGTTTGCTTTTGTGTTAATGTAAGCCTTTCAATTTCCTGATTCGCCCTTATGATGTCGGGACGCTTTGGAAGATAATCATTTATAAGCGATTCCGCGTCAGCGTCAATCTTTACTATATTAACCTCGCCTGACAATGTAATGTCCTCGTTTTCTGACATTCCAAGCATGGCAAGAAAATCAGACATATTGTTTTTGTGGGCTGTTTTTGCCGTGTTAAGATTGTAACGCGCGTTTTCAAGTGCAAGACTGCTCTGCGTAAGGGAAAGCTCCCCTACAAGCCCATTCCTGAATGAAACCTCGCTCCTTGTATACTGCCTTTGCGCCAGATTAAAAATTTCTTCAAGAAGCAGAAGATTATTTTTCTCCGCGGTAAGCGAATAAAATAATTTGGTAATTTGGATAGAAAGCTGATTTTTAGCGTCTTCGTATTTTAAAATATTCCCCTGATGAGCCAATTTAATGTTTTTCATTGTATACGGAATACCCGCGTTCAAACCAAGGGTAACGCCGAAACCGAGGCTATAATTAAAACCGTTATTGTTAAGAGGAATATCGCTAAAAAACTTGTTTCTGTACCCCGCGCTGGCGCTTGCGCTAATCGACGGAAAAATTTCCGACCAAAGATTTTTTTCCGAGTAACCGCTAGCTACAAGATCAATCTCGCTTTTTTTCAAAGAAAGATTATACTCCAACGCCCGATTAACAGCGTCATCAAGCCCC
>NZ_BDHD01000460.1:0-991 GCF_054786075.1 Treponema sp. R6D11
TTTTTTTTCAAGCAGAAGACGGCATACGAGATTCGCCTTAGTCTCGTGGGCTCGGACTTTCCTCATCCGTTCGACGTGCTCGGCGATGTCCTCGGTGGTCGGCTTTGATTTCACTTCGACTATCATTACCTTGTCGCCATTTTTTAAGGTGATGTCTATTTCCGTGGATATGCCGTGTTCCACATCCTTAATAACTGAATGAGGGTAAGCCTCGGTAAACACAAAGCCAAGATCCTGGAACTTGGTCAGTAAATTAGGCATGACCATATACTCGACCATTTCGCCGAAACGGTTGCCCAGTTTGCCAAGTTGTTTGTCAAGCCGTTCGGCGTTTTCTTTCATTATGCGGTCGGTTTCTTTCTGCCGCTCGGCGACTTCCCGCAAAATTGCCCAGATTGTTTCGGGGGTGGGTTTTTCATTGTAGGTTTGCGCGGTTTCCATTACTGGCTCCTGTAATAAATCTATTCATTTTGACAGATGCTTGCAAGAGCTTAACAAAACCTTACAAAAGGGAACTTCTAAATAGTGTCTGTCCACAAAGTCGGTTACTTTGCGGACAGACCTTGCCTTACTTTACTCTGGTAAATAAATACTCACTGCCGCCTATTACTAACGCTAGACCATTACTTCTGATTATAAAAGTATGTACACCGCCATCACTGTCAGTACAAATCCCGTTATTACCCGATACAGTGTATGTTCCACTCGTACTCTCACCCCCGCCAGTGGAATATTTTTCCTCATATGTAAAGGTGTTGGTTCCAAAGCTAATAGTAGCCGAAACATGGCCGACACTATTATCTGGACCGACATCTATCTCAGCTTTCCACGTGGTGTTCGCTACGGGATTGGGCTCTTTGCCGCCCTGATTGTTCCCCTGCGGAGTTAACGTGCCAGGGGCCGTTGCCGTTGTGTTGTCGTCAAGGGGAATGGTTCCATCGATTTTGGTCATTGTACCTGAACTGGTTACAGTTACTGTAAATGCTTCGCC
>NZ_BDHD01000461.1:0-990 GCF_054786075.1 Treponema sp. R6D11
GTTCAAGGAACTCAATCCCAGTTTTATGTTGATTTTCAGGCGCTTGTTTAACAGGATTTGTTTTAACTTCATTATGCGCCACTTTATTTGTCAGATTAACAGGAGCGCCCTGCCCTGGAAAAACGCTGATTTGCGCGCTCATTGCCGCCGCTTTTTCTTCCAGTTTTTGGCGGTAAAAGCGCAGAGATTGCGTTTCCCGGTAGATTTGGTTTTCGTTTTCGGGCGGCAGAAAAGGGGCGCGGTATAAAAAGGCGGAAGACAGCTCTTCCAGGGGCTGTAAGCGGTTCTGCTTTCTTTCAAAGTAGGGGTTGATGTAAGTGCCTCTCGCGTAAGATTGGGAGCGGATATATGAGAAGTCAGCGCCAAAGAGGGTTATTTCTTTCGCGCATAGCGCTTCCGCTAGGGAAAGGCAGGCGTAGGTTACGTTGCCGCCGGACGTGTCGAGAAGGGGTAAGGGGCGCCAATAACGGGAAATGTAGAGCGCGAGGGGATGCGTGCTTGAAAAAAAGACGGGGCTGGTTGAAAAACGGGAGAGCAGGGGAGGGCTTGCTATGTCCAAGACCAGCGGAATGTTTTGTATGTTACAGCCGAAAAAATGATAGTGGCTGATGTGCTGGCAGTCAATCGAAACTACGGCGTCGGGGGCAATGCCGTTGTGCAGAAGGACGGGCATGGCGGTGTCGGAGCAGATGATAAAGACCCCCTTCAATTTATATTCGGAAAGAGCGGTTATCTGCCCGTCCAGCGAAGGGCCCGCCGCCACAATCGCCGCCTTGTCGATTTTTTTCGAGTGAAGCGCATGGTCTTTTGCGGTGTCGGCTGCGTTTTTCACGTTGCGGATAATGTTGGAAAACCAGCGAAGGCCGAAGTGCGCCTGAACGCTGAAATCGGCGGAGGCGGCGTCTATCGCCTCTTGAATAACGTCCGCCGCTTTGCCGAATTTTTCTGGCTCTTGATCGGTTCTTGTCCGCAGGGGGATAACTTTAATGC
>NZ_BDHD01000462.1:0-985 GCF_054786075.1 Treponema sp. R6D11
GGTAATAGCGGCTTCCTGCGGAAAAAACGGAATGTCCGTTATCTGAACATCTTTTTTTAACTTCAACGCCCGCTCTTTTGCCAGATTTAATTTTAAAGCGCGTTCCCAGTTTTTCCAGTTTTTTACAAAAGCGCAATTACCTTTTTCGGAAAACACATCGTTAAAAGAAAGATAATCCATTACTTTAAAATCGCCGTCTTCCAGTAAATCTGCGGCTAACTCTTTAAAGTGAGCGGAAGACATAGGCGGTTTTTGCTCGTAAATTAAAGAAGGAAGCTGGGCAATAAAGTAATAGTATGATCTCACCTTTATTATTCCTTTTGACTATTTTTTTAAGAGTTCCGCCAATTTTGGATTCAAATAAGCTGATAGTTGTTTGGCGACCGCTTCCGATGAAAAATCATAGTAAACAGAACCTTCTTTATTTGAGATTCTGAAACCTGTAGCCAACTTGCGGTTAGATTTTAACTCCACGCCTTTTGAAAGTTCGCTTTTTAGTTTTTCATTAAAAAAGCCTTGAAGCTTGGAAAGCTCGCCTTCCGGTAAAATAACCGAAAGATCGCCGCCTTCTTTGTCAGCCCATTTTTTAATCAACTCGGGCAAAGCCGATTTTAGCACATCGTCGTTGTAATTCGCGCCGACATTGTCGTTGATTATTTTGTTTAGTAAAGCCTGAATCTCGTCTTTGAACGCCAAAATAAGGTTGCGTGAAGCCTGTTCCAACGCGGCAATACCGGCTTTTTCAGAGCGTTCGGCATCCTGTTTTGCGCGTTCAATCAGATTATCCGCTTCTTTTTTAGCGTTTTCAACGATTCTTTGGGCTTCGGCGCTCGCCTCCGCCTTGATTTTGTTAGCCTCTTCAGTTGCGGCTTTAACTCCGTCTTTCTTTATCCTATCGATAAGTTCCTGAACCTGAATTTCCATAAATTCCTCTTCCTTATGATAATGACAATTATATTATTACAAATAATATTAAAAGTCAATC
>NZ_BDHD01000463.1:0-985 GCF_054786075.1 Treponema sp. R6D11
GTATATGGTAATTTTGAAATAGGATTTGCTATAGCATCATCTTTGGCTATTGAAATTGATAAATCTTCTATAAACGAATGGAGAGAACAAATAGATTTATATTACTTATATGGTGTATTAATTTTTAATATTATTAAAACAATTATATCTGATTATTCCATAAATAAAGGATATGTATATAATGGGAGGTTTTGTTTTTCAAGAGCTTTTATTCAGGCTTTTTCTGAGAAAGGAATTACTTTTTATACGCATGAAAGAGGTTCTACAATTTATAAATATGAATTATATAAAAATACTTTACCTCATGATATTAATAATTTTACACAACGAGTTAATAATTGGTGGAACAAAGAAAATAATTTGTTTTTTAAAAAAAATGTCGCTGATGTATTTTTTAAAAAAAGATATCTTGGACAACAAACGGATTTTCTCTCTTTTACAGCAGAACAAAAACACGATAATTTACCTAAAGAAATTATCAAATACAAAAAAATATTATCAATATTTACTTCTAGTACTTTTGAATATGACTATCTTGGTAAAGAATATACATATAAATCTTATTCTTCTCAAATAGACGGAATTAATCAGATTATTAATTCTTTAAAAGATGATAAAGATATTGGAATATTTTTAAGGGAACACCCTAATCAAAAAACAATAATCAATAACTTTAGAAGAAATCTTAAAAATATTAAGGCTGACAATTTTTATTTAATACCGTCTGAAAGCGATATTAGCTCTTATGGACTTTTATTAAATTCTGATGTTGTAATAACATTTAATTCAACTATGGGGATAGAAGCAACATATTGGGGTATTCCATCAATATTGTGCTCTAATGCAGTTTATGAAAATTTCTCAATTACTTATGAACCATCATCTCATGAAGAAGTAATAAAATTAATTAAATCTAATTTAAAACCTATTGTTGGTGACGATGTATATAAATACGGATACTACCAAGCCACATACGGTATAGATT
>NZ_BDHD01000464.1:0-983 GCF_054786075.1 Treponema sp. R6D11
ATCCTGCGACGAATGTTCCGCCGCCATCGTCGAAGACGGGGAAAAAATCCTCTCCCCTAACAAGGTACTGATACCCGATGCCGGCTATCATGGCGGCATTGTCACCGCAGAGGGAAAGAGGGGGGAAAATGCAGTTGAGGTGTTTCTGCTTGGAGAGGCACGAGCGAAGGTAGCTGTTAGCCGCAACGCCGCCGCCTGCGACAATTGTTGTAAGACCGGTATCTTCGGCGGCGTTTAATAGGGCGCGTAAAAGGATTTCTACGGCGGTTTTTTGGAAAGAGGCGGCTATGTCCTCGTTTGTGGGTTTGGTTTCCTTTGCCTTGAACATATCAAGCTGGTTGATAACGGCGGTTTTTAGGCCCGAATACGACACGTCGTAGCGGTGATCGCCTTTGTGAAGGGACGGGAGTGGAAAGCGAAATGCGTCGGCGTCTCCGTTACGTGCCATTTCGTCTATCACTTTGCCGCCGGGATAGCCGAAGTTGTAATGCTTCGCCACTTTGTCAAAGGCTTCGCCGGCGGCGTCGTCGATGGTGGTTCCAAGGATCGTAATGTCGTCGAAGTTGCTGGCTTTGCAGATAATCGTATGGCCCCCTGAAACCAAAAGCCCCAGAAACGGGTATTCGGGCTTGTTCTCGGGGATAAGGCGGGGGGCATACAGGTGGGCTAGCATGTGATCCACGGCTATAAAGGGAATGTTACGTGACCATGCGAACGCCTTGGCGAACGAGAGGCCGACCAAGAGCGAGCCTAATAGGCCGGGGCGGCTTGTTACTGAAACGGCTTCGACATCGGCCTGAGTTATTTCGGCTTTGTCCAAAGCTTCTTTTGTTACGGCGTAAATCCACTCGGTGTGCTTTCTGCTGGCTATCTCGGGGACTACTCCGCTCCACGGGGCGTGAAAGGGTATCTGGGTCATTATTATGTTGGAGAGGATTTTTTCCCCGTCTTCGACGATGGCGGCGGAACATTCGTCGCAGGAT
>NZ_BDHD01000465.1:0-982 GCF_054786075.1 Treponema sp. R6D11
TTAGCGGTGTTCTTAAATACTGTGCTGTATTGTTCGCCGTTTTTAATTGATTCGGCGGATTCATATTCAGCGTCCTGACCTGATGTGATAGGCAATTTACCGCGATATTTGGCATCCGCTTTACAAGCCTGAAGAATAGCGCGGGCAAGTGTGTCATTAGGCGCTAATACCGCGTCTAATGTTACGTTTCTTGCTTCGTTGCTTAACAGGTTTTCCATGCGTGTTTTAGCAATAGGAGCCTGCCAGTTTTCAGTGGCGATTCTCTGGAAATTGCTCTTGTCTGCTGATGTTTTCGGATAAGGTCCGATAACTTTGAGTACGCCTTTGTCGATGAAGGGATTAAGAACGCTCATCGCGCCGTCAAAGAAGAAGAAGGCGTTTCCGTCTGTCGGTGAACCGGCAAACAGGGTGATTAATTTGGGATTTGACGAATCCGCCGCATTCAGGTTAAGTCCGTCTACGATACTCTGGGCTTGAAGAACGCCGACTTTGAAGTTGTTGAATGTGATGTAATAATCATAATCCGCTGAATTTGCGATTATGCGGTCATAAGCTACAACTACAACCTTGTCTTTGCCTGCTTCGGCAATTACGGAAGCTACGCCGTCAGTGATACAACCGACAACAAGCGCTTTTGCGCCCTGAGTCAGGAAGCTCTGAATCTGCTGATTCTGAGTGGGTTGGTTCGCGTCGCCGTACTGAACTTCGGCGCGGTAACCGCGAGCTTCAGCTTCTTTTTGAAGAGAGCTGCCGTCTTTTGTCCAACGAAGAACGTGGGTTTCCGGCATGGCGATACCAATTAAGGATCCGCCTTTGCCTTTGCAACTGACTACCATTGAGGCTGCCAATGCCAAGACTAAAAGAACTGCTAAAAACTTTTTCATGCTATTTCCTCCAAGAAATAAATAATAATTTGTTACAATTATATCAATAAATATTCATACTTAGCAAGATGTTTTTTAGCACCTTTTCATGATTATAA
>NZ_BDHD01000466.1:0-982 GCF_054786075.1 Treponema sp. R6D11
CATATACGAAGTATATCCATGTCTTTCCGCCGCAAAAATGTTTGAACTATTGGAACACATTAAACCCAATTTAATTATGCTTGACGTGGAGATGCCGGAAATGAACGGCTATGAAGCGGCAAAAAAATTAAAAAGTAATCCTGAATACAGTGAAATACCAATTATCTTCCTTTCCGCAATGGTTGACGCGCAAAGCGAGATAGAAGGTTTAAAATTGGGCGCTATTGATTACATACACAAACCTTTTTACGGTCATCTATTGTTGCAACATATAAAAACACATCTGTCTTCTTTTGAACAAGAAATGGAAATTAAACATCTGCTTAAGTTAAAAACAGAAGAAGTCAAACTGCGCGAAGCGGCGGAGTTTAAGGCGGAAAATGCATCTCAAGCCAAGGGGGACTTCCTTTCCAACATGAGCCACGAAATACGCTCTCCGTTAAACGCCGTTATAGGCATGATAAACATAGCAGCCGAAGAAAACGACATTGGGGCGATAAAACTTTATCTTGAAAAAGCGGCTAACGCGGCAAAAATCGTACTTGGCGTTATTAACGATATTCTTGATATGTCCAAAATTGAAGCGAATAAACTTGAACTTTCCGACACTGAATTTAATTTTGGAAAGATGATAACCAACATTATTGATGTAACAAGCATACGCGCCAAAGAGAAACATCAGGATATTATAGTTAATATAGACTCTAATATTCCGTCTTTTGTAATAAGCGACGAATTACGGCTGGCGCAAGTTATTAACAATTTAATGACTAACGCCATAAAGTTCACTCCTGAAAACGGCAAAATAACATTGGGCGCGGAAAAATTGGAGGAAAAAGACGATGAAATTACCATCAAAGTAGAAGTAACTGACAGCGGTATAGGGATTTCGCAGGAACAGCAGGAAAAACTTTTTACGGCTTTTAATCAAGCCGACATCAGCATAGCAAAAAAATTCGGCGGTACAGGGCTTGGTTTAATC
>NZ_BDHD01000467.1:0-982 GCF_054786075.1 Treponema sp. R6D11
AACTGCCTCCCGCTCGCTTGCATATGGTTTGGCGCAAAATATATAGAAAGTTCAACCATCCAAGTCGGCGACATGATGGCATTCATGCAATATGCTATGCAAATAATCATGAGTTTCCTATTTATATCTATGATTTTTGTTTTGCTACCTCGCGCAGCCGTTTCTGCCGAACGTGTAGATGAAATACTAACCCTACCAATAGAAGTCATAGAACCTGAAGACCCACAAAATTTTGTAGACGACGAAAAAGGTTCAGTTGAATTCCAAAACGTATCCTTTGCATACCCCGCCTCAGACACACCCGCAATATCAAATATTACATTCAAGGCAAAACGCGGGGAAACAACCGCCATCATCGGCGCTACCGGTTCAGGAAAAAGCACAATCCTAAACCTTATCATGCGCGCATATGATTCAACAGAAGGTGTCGTAAAAGTTTCTGGTGTCGATGTAAAAGATATCTCGCAGGATGATTTAATGCATGAAATAGGGTATGTACCGCAAAAAAGCAACCTGCTAACTGGCACAATCGAAAGCAATATTAAAATAGGCAAACCAAATGCAACAGGCGAAGAGCTAGCAAAAGCAATCGAGACAGCCCAAGCAGTCGATTTTGTATCTAAACTAAAAGATGGCGTAAAAACCGAAATTTCTCAAGGAGGAAATAACGTATCCGGCGGTCAAAGACAACGTCTTGCAATTGCTCGCGCTCTAATAAAAGACACACCAATCTACGTTTTTGATGACAGTTTCTCCGCCCTAGATTTCAAAACCGACCGCGCTTTGCGAAAAGCTTTGAATAAAAATGTTGCTGATGCTTGTAAAATCATCGTAGCTCAACGCGTCTCAACTATCATGCACGCAAACCAAATAATAGTTTTAGACGAAGGCAAAATTGTCGGCATGGGTTCACACGAAGACCTTCTTAAAACATGTCCTGCATATAAGGAAATCGTCGATTCACAAATGAAAGGGGGTCGAG
>NZ_BDHD01000468.1:0-981 GCF_054786075.1 Treponema sp. R6D11
TTTTTGAACAGAGCGCGGCCGGAACAAAGGGGAAAAAAGACCTAGGCGCTGCGCTGACGGGCGAGTTCCCGAGTTTTTTCAAAGGTTCCGAAAAACCCGTAAGGGAAGGTTCAGACGAAGTGTTACCCGACATGCCGCAGTACGCCAAGCAGTCGAGGATTCTCGTGGTGGGCGATACGGATTTCGCCACAAATATGATCAACGCCACTAACGCGAGGCAGAACCTTGATTTTCTTCTTCGCTGTGCGGACTGGCTTGTAAGCGACGAGGACATTATCAAGATACGCAGCGAACAGCCCCATGTCGGCCGTCTGGATAAAATTTTTGCTTCTGGAAGCCGGGCGGCGGCCATGCGCTTTGTTCAGATCATCAATGTCGGCGTTATTCCGCTTTTGGTCGTCGCGGTCGGCTTGATTCTCGCCTCGCGCAGAAAAAAACGCTCGCAAGACACGGAGAAGGTATAGGAGAATTTTATGGAATACAAAAAAAGACTTGTTTACATTTTATCGGTAACCGAGAGGCGCTGAATGCTGTCCACCGCCACTTTTCCGTCTTCGCTTTCCGGAATGAGCCTAAGGTTGAACCATGCGGTAGATGAACCCGTAAGATACGACGCGAATATATTTTCTCCTGAACGAACTTCGTTCTGATCGTATCTACGGATATAAATTTCCCGCCCCGTTACGTCCTCGCTTCCCAACAGCAGGTTCAAAAGCGTTGAATTTTCCTCGTACAGGGTAATTCTTATCGCGGATTGGTTGTCAATGCCGAGTTTTTCATGGGAAGACGCGCTCGTAGAACGTACTGGCCACGGTTTTTTTGACGTAAAAATGGCGACAAAATCTTCGATACGAAGCTGTCGGGCGGGATATTCCGTACCGTCCCGCAAAACAAACCACTTGTTGCCTTTCTTGACGATTTCCACTTCTTCCCCTTGCCCGCTTATAATTATTTTAGCCGGGCTTCCCGCCGTTATTGTTT
>NZ_BDHD01000469.1:0-978 GCF_054786075.1 Treponema sp. R6D11
GGGTAAAATGAAAGCCGACATCACCACTGAAGGTGATGATGTTCTGGTTGTCAACGGACACAAAATTAAATGTCTGTCCGGCAAAGGCAAGACGCCTGACCAATTCCCATGGAAGGACTTGGGAATCGACTATATTGTAGAATCCACCGGTATTTATACCGATGAAAAAGCCTACGGACATATTGTCGCCGGAGCGAAAAAGGTCATTATTTCCGCACCGGGCAAATCGAAAGATGAATCCAAACCTGTTAAAACCATCGTCATGGGTGTTAACGAGCATGAATATGATCCGTCAAAGCATCATGTTTTGTCCAATGCAAGCTGTACCACCAACTGTCTTGCTCCGATAGTTCATGTAATACTTAAAGAAGGCTTTGGAATTGAAACAGGTCTTATGACCACAATTCACTCCTATACCGCTACCCAGAAAACTGTAGACGGCGTTTCCCAGAAAGACTGGAGAGGCGGACGCGCGGCTGCTATCAACATCATTCCCTCAACAACAGGCGCTGCAAAAGCTGTAGGCGAAGTTCTTCCCGTTACCAAGGGTAAACTTACCGGAATGAGCTTCCGTGTTCCCACACCCACTGGATCAGTCGTAGACCTGACATTCCGTGCGGAAAAAGACACTTCTATTCAAGACATTGACGCTGCCATTAAAAAGGCTTCGGAAACCTACATGAAAGGCGTTCTGGCTTACTGCCATGAAGAAATTGTTTCAACCGACATCATTCACGATACGCATACGTCAATTTATGACAGTCTTGCAACGCTTGAAAACAACCTTAAAGGCGAAAAACGTTTCTTCAAAGTTGTATCATGGTACGACAATGAGTGGGGCTATTCAAACAAAGTTGTAGACCTGCTCAAGTATATCGACAGCAAGAAGTAGCGGTTAGTTAATAGTGGTTAGTTGATATTGAATGTACACAAATAATGATACAGTTTTCTGGGTAGCGGTATAGGAGTGAATTGTGG
>NZ_BDHD01000470.1:0-977 GCF_054786075.1 Treponema sp. R6D11
CTTTACGATATGCGGACTGACTGCATGCCTGTTGCGCAGCAATCTCTCGCCGCCATTAAGCTCCTTCCAAAAATCCATAACCAGAGTGCGGTTGCCTTCTCTGCAATTGTTTAGCATACCACGACATTCATCCGTCATTTCGATAAATTGCTTCTCTAGCTTGTTTTTATATTCTGGTCTAATATTGTATTTATTTATATGCGCGAAAAGATCGCATATCATCCTGTCCGCTTTCGGCTCGTCGATAATAGCCTGTTTCCTTCTATATACATTCACATAATTCTTCAAAAGCTCATAGCCAATCCCAAGCGAATTGTTGCTCGGTTGCCACCCTGTTCTTTTGCATTGTTCAAGAGCCTCTTTGGCGTTGGAAATTAGAGTATCATAATAATACTCATGCTTCTTCCCATCTAGCTCTAATATGATGGATTTCTTTTTAGCGACTACATCATTTCCCACAGACTACCCTCCATACTACTATTAGTATATAATAAAACTAACACGAAGCGGGCATTTTAACAAATTTGTAACACTTTTATAATCTATTATTTCGCCCGAGAAATGACAATTAGGCTTATAACCTGCAAAATTAGCGTCAGCAAAAAGACGTACGGCGCGCCAAATATCACCCAGATATACCCGCCCGCAATCGAGCAGGCGATGGATATGACATGCTCTAGGCTTGTCCCCATCGACAATGTTTCGCTCAAGTTGTGCTTCGGCGAGATACTGCGCAGATAATTCGCCTTCGCTATCCCTGTCTGCATTAGGGAAATGTCGATTATAAATATTCCTGATGCAAAGACAACCGCGATAGAGTTTTTTATGAAAAACGCCGTGATAAAATAGCCGAGAAAAACAAGAACGCTTCCTGCGGTGTCCAAAAACAGCGATGGTTTTGGCTCGTGCTTATTTACGAACTTGCCGAAAAGATGCGTCATAAAAAGCCCCAAAAGGCTGCCGGACAGGATCAAAAT
>NZ_BDHD01000471.1:0-976 GCF_054786075.1 Treponema sp. R6D11
ACTATATAGTATATAAAATACTTTTAAGTAAGGAGATTAATATGACCAGTTATAAAGAGTTAGGCCTTGTTAATACAAAGGAACTTTTCAAGAAAGCGGTGAAAAGCGGGTACGCCCTTCCTGCTTATAATTTTAACAACATGGAGCAGATGCAGGCGATCATTCAGGCGTGCGTGGAAACCAAATCCCCCGTCATCCTGCAGGTTTCATCGGGAGCGCGCAAGTACGCGAACCAGAACATGCTTAAAAACATGGCGCGCGGCGCGGTCGAGTACGCGCACGAGTTGGGATATGACATTCCAATCGTCCTCCACCTTGACCACGGCGACAGTTTTGAACTCTGCAAAGACTGTATCGAAACGGGTTTTTCTTCCGTAATGATAGACGGGTCGCATCTTCCTTACGACGAAAACGTCGCCCTTACAAAAAAGGTCTGCGATTTCGCGCATTCCCAAAAAGATTACGTAACCGTAGAAGGCGAGCTTGGAGTTCTGGCGGGAGTCGAGGACGACGTTTCAGCCGAACACAGCCATTACACCCAGCCTTCCGAAGTCATTGATTTCGTCGGCAAGACAAAAGTCGATTCATTGGCGATTTCAATCGGCACAAGCCACGGGCGCATGAAGTTCAAACCCGAACAGTGCACAAGGACGCCCGACGGGATACTTATCCCTCCCCCGTTGCGCTTCGACATCCTTAAAGAAATTGAAAAGCAGATTCCTGGCTTCCCGATTGTACTTCACGGTTCTTCTTCCGTGCCTGTTAAATACGTGCAGATGATCGAAAAATACGGCGGCAAGCTGGCGGACTCAGTGGGCATTCCGGAAGAACAGCTCCGCGAAGCCGCGAAAAGCGCGGTCTGCAAAATCAACATCGACTCCGACGGACGGCTCGCTATGACGGCCATGATCCGCAAGGTTTTTATAGAAAAACCCGATGAGTTTGATCCCCGCAAGTACTTAGGCCCTGCTAGGGA
>NZ_BDHD01000472.1:0-975 GCF_054786075.1 Treponema sp. R6D11
TCCATACACTGTTTTTGCTGTTGGCGCGCTAAAAACATTAAGAGGTATTCCAAAGTTCAACGAGTATTTTAGCGGACACGCGGCAGCTTCAAAAGGACGGCTTGCGGAACGGCTTTTATACATTTGCCGCAGTTAGGTGAAAAAGGCAGGTTTTTATGAAGAATACTTTACAAAAAAGAAACTTTTTACAAGCAATTTTTTGCGTTGTGTTTTGCCTCGCTTTTTTTGCCGCTTCATGCGCCAGGTCGCCGAATACAGAAACGGTTCGTCTTTATGTCCGCGCTTCTGACGCATACGCAAAAAAACAATTTGCAGAGGTTATCGAACTTTTGCATAAGCAAAATAATTTTCCTCCGGCGCTGATACTGCGGGCAAAAGCGGAATATTTTTTTGACAAGCCGGATAAAGCTGAAAAATCTTGCAGAAGAGCGATAAAATTACGTCCTTCATCGTTAGAGGCAAATTTATACCTTGCGAGGATTCTCCGCGAAAAGGGCGATTTTAAGGGAGCGGAAAATTTATTGACATCTTTGTTAGCTGATAATCCGCAAGATATTCGCGCGCTGAGACTTTCCGCGGAACTTGCTTCTGATAATGGGAAATATGATGAAGCGGCAATTTTTCTTGACAGAGCCGCTGAGTTTTCTGCGGAAAGCGCGATGGTTCTGCTGGACAGGGCAAGATTGCGCTGGACAGCGGGAAAGGGCAAAGAGGCGTTAGAAGATTTAAACAGAGCAAAAGCCATGCTTCCGTGGGATACTCCATTGTTACGCTCGATAGCAAATCTTGAGAAGACAATAAAAGGGGTGATGTGATGCGCAATATTACGGTAATTTTGCTTTTACTTGTTATCTCAGGTTTGTACGCAAATGAAAATAATCAAGAAACATTGACTTTTGCGCAAGCGGCAAAACTTGCCGTTTTCGCTTCCGCTGACTTAAAACATTCCCGCGAATCTTTGGCTCTTTCAAAAGG
>NZ_BDHD01000473.1:0-971 GCF_054786075.1 Treponema sp. R6D11
GCTTTATGCTCTCTGCGTTGTTATTCCCAATCGTGATCAAAAAAATTAATAGTCAACAGTTACAATTTATGGCTCTCGGCGCTCTGGCGGTAGTCGGCGTGGTACTGGTTATCATTTTAAAGTTAATGAACTTAAAACAAGTAAAAGAAACGGAATAAAAAAGCGTAATTACTTCTTTCCTTGTTATGCCCTTTGCGGCTTTGTATTATTTCTCTGATAACAAGAGGAATTAGCATTTCTAGTGTCGCCTTGAATTGAGTGTCAACCATTTGTAACTTCAATAAAATTTGTATATTTTATAAAAGAAAGAAAACGTTCCGACACAAAATCGAGAGTTCTGGGTGAGGAGCGAAGTTCAGAGGATTTTATTATTTGGTCGCTACCGTGGTATAGGGTCATGGTTTTAGTCTTCTAAATTATACAACTTATACATCGTCTGAATCAATCGCCATATTATAGCACAAAATTAAGTTTTTTGAACACGATTGGGAATAACAACGCAGAGAGCATAAAGCCCACCATCACCGCGCCGTAGTTAGAGCCGATGTTTTTAATGCCGAAATTTTCGGAAGTAAGAACGGGATACAGTCCTGAATAGCCGCCGTAACAGAAGGCGACTACTGCGATGATCACTATCAGAAGAATTCCGCTGGCGAAACAAAGTCCGAACGCGCCTAGTGCTGTTGCGGCAAGAATGATTATATCTGCCATTTCGCGTCCGATTTTATCGGACATAAGCGGCGCGCCAAGCCTGCCGAGCGCGTTGGCTATACCAGTGAACATAACAAGCCCCGTTGCGAAAGAGGCAAGGTCTCTGTTTATCGCCAATTCTTTGAGGCTGGGGAGAATAATAAAAAATACAGAAGTACCAAACATAAGGGACAGCGCGATCAGATAGAAGCGCGGTGTTTTTAGCATTTCGAGAGTTGTGTATTGTTTGCCTTTCAAAACAGGCGCGGCAACATTGGGGA
>NZ_BDHD01000474.1:0-966 GCF_054786075.1 Treponema sp. R6D11
TAACGCAATCAATTCGCGCTAAAGAAAAAGAGCAACTATTTGAAGAATTTGCAGAGCTTGTTGGGCAAGTTGTGCCAGGCGAAGTCCTTCGTTCCGAGAACGGAAACCTAATCGTAAAAATAGGCAAAAAAGAGGTTCTTCTTCCTAAAAACGAACAAATCAAAAACGAAAGTTTTGTTCGCGGCGATAGAATTAGAGTCGTTGTTGTTTCTGTCGGCGATGAAAAACGCACGAACGGCATGAGCATATATACATCAAGAACTCATCCGGACATGGTTCGCGCGCTTTTATCAAGAGAGGTTCCTGAAGTTAAAAACGGTGTTGTTAAAATCGAGGCTGTATCGCGTGAGGCAGGCGTTAAAACCAAAATCGCGGTTAGTTCGAACGACCCGAATGTTGACCCGCGTGGGGCATGCATCGGCGCAAACGGCTCGAGAATTATCCCGATTTCAAACGAACTTTCGGGCGAAAAGATGGACATAATCAAATATAGCGACGACCCAGTTGAATTTATAAGCGCAGCATTGGCGCCAGCAGAAATCGAGAGAATAGAAATTGTCGGTGAGAACGAAGCGAAGGCTTATGTTCGCTCCGATATGTTATCTTTGGCTATCGGTGGGGGCGGGCAAAACGTACGTCTAGCTGCTCGTTTGACAGGGCATAAGATAGACTTAATCGAAATCGACGAGAATGGCAATATAATCGAGAAACAAGAAAAGACTGATGAATAGCCCTTTCGCTCGCACTTGTATCGCTTGTCGCAACAAATTTTTGCAAGGCGAAATGGTTCGCATAAATAAGCAAAAAGACGGCGAGATAGTGATTGGAAAAGGAGAAACCGGCAGAAGCTGCTATGTGTGCAAAAAGTGCGTAGGCGATGCTGTCAAAAAGAAATTGTTAAACAAAGTTTTCCGCGCAAACATCGCGGAGGATGTGTATAAGAAGTTGGAACGCGTGGGAGAAACC
>NZ_BDHD01000475.1:0-964 GCF_054786075.1 Treponema sp. R6D11
AAACCGCCGATGAACGGATACTGCCAAAGGGTAGCGCATACATTACAGATCTTGGAATGACAGGCAACACTGACAGCGTAATTGGCATGGATCCGAAAATTTGTCTTGATAGAGTACGCAAGCAAATTTTATATCACATGGAAACGGCGGAGTCTGACAAACCGGGAAAAATTCAGGGCATAATAGCGGAGATTGACGCGGATACGGGAAAAGCTGTTTCGATTAAAAGAATTTAGGAACTTCTAAAAAGATTGGCGGTTAATAGGGCTTCCAATCCAGATACCTTCACCAAGATAATCCATTCTTCTGCCTTCAACTAATATTTGCACATCTTTTACATTTTGAAACTCGGTTACTGTCCAGACAATCTGCCTAAGCTGGGCGACGTAGCCTTCAACGCCAAAAGTGTTAAACAGAAAATCTTCGCTAAAACTGATGTAGGCGGTATTGCCCCGTACTGTTGCGGAAAGTATCCTTGTGTTTTTAGGGATAAGATTAACAAGCCCACGGCTTAATTCTTCCGCCGTAGGTCCCGCAAGCAAAACATTCAAGGCGTCCTGCATGGGCGAGTCCGAGACGGGAATCTTGCGAGTTACTTTAGAATGGAGAATCTGCCCGTCACTGCCGACATTGGCAAAATAAATAGCCCTGTCCCTTGTCTGCACGGGCGGCGGCTGTACGGGTTTTTCTTTTTGAGCAGTGGGCTTTGTTTGTTTTTCAGCTTCGGGCTTTTTTTCAGCCGCAGGTTTTTTTTCGGGCTCCGGCGTTTGCGGTTTTTGTTCAATGGTAACAGCAGGTTTAGGGGCAGGTTCTATAACAACTGTAACGGACGGGTCTTCTTCCGCTGTTATTTCTTCTTCCGCAGTTGGGGATACAGTCATGCGTGTTTTAAAAAGATTAAAATTCTTTTGAATGGTAGGGGCGTTTACCATAAAAATACAGATAATTACAATTACAAAAACAA
>NZ_BDHD01000476.1:0-853 GCF_054786075.1 Treponema sp. R6D11
TTTGTGCCTGCATTAATGTTGTTTGATACGGAATAAGTATAATCTATTCCATATATTAAAGTTGTTTGACCATCACTAACTTTGACAGCTGAAGGAAGAGGTGAAATTTCTTCGCCTGTATATGTATACACTCCCTCGATAGTTATAGATGGTGTTATGGTTTTTGGGGATATAGCCACTTCGATTGGCTCGGATATAGATGAGTCAAGATGGTTTTCATCTCCTAGTATATAATAGAATACATAATATGTTCCCTTATTTGTTGCTTGCGGAACAGAAGAGGCAAAAGTTTCTATTGAAGGCGGAGTCGTGTTATTTGAAGCAGCATACATTAGAACTCCGTCGGTTGTTGCCCCTGATGTTATTAAGTTTTGAGATGAGTTGTCATATGAAAGATTTTGAATTTTTGTAGGTGATGTTGATATGCTTGGTGCAACTTTGTTTACTATTAATGTTCCGGCATTTTGAGATATAACGTTGTAGTTTGCAAAATCTAAGCCACCGGCTCTGATTGTATATGTTCCGGCGTTTAGGACGGTTTGCTCATTATAATCTATGCCATTTTTTGTCGCTATAAAGCAAATGCTGCCTGTTGAATTTGCAGTATCAAGATTTTCGCCATTAACGAAACCGGTATAATCCACAGTGAGGGTATCCTTAATTATTTGCCCATAGTTTATAGAATAAGATTGAGACGGCGTGGATAATGTTAGATTTGCTTTGTTAATCGTAAATGAAACTGTTCCTGAACCGCTGTAATTTCCTTTTAGGGTTACTAAAACAGACGCTGTTCCAGCGTTTTTGTTATTAGAAGCGGTGATAGTGTAGTCTCTATCGTTTATAAGCGTTGTTG
>NZ_BDHD01000477.1:0-957 GCF_054786075.1 Treponema sp. R6D11
TTTTGCCTTTCATCGCCTGATAGCGCGGGATGATGTCTTTAATCGTGCTTGGGACAAAATGCCCGAAGTGCGGAAGCCCTGTGGCAAAGGGGGGGCCGTCGTAAAAAACGAACTCGCTCTGCCCTTCCCTTTGCGAGACGGATTTTTCGAAAATGCGGTTTTGTTCCCAGAATTTAAGGATTTCTTCCTCAAGTGCGGGGAAATTGACTTTCGGATCGACCTGTTTGTACATAGGTACAGTGTAGCAAAAAGTGAATGTCTTATTCAAGATGTCAGATTTATTCTTTTTTTATATTCCACCTGATGTTTTCAGATTTTTATCCTTCACCTGATTTTTTAGCTCCTTGTACTGTTCCCTTCTTTTTCTCTCTTTTAACAGTATGCTTGAATTTCATTACTGCAAAATTTATCTCAAGTGTGGTTTCTGTTCCCGACACAGGCATATCGGTGGCTATCAATTCAGAGAAAATATCTCCGCTTTTTTGCATAAGGGATTGCCGTTCCGGCTTTTCTTTAGTATCTGCCAATTTTGCGATTGTATGCGATAATTCACGCAATTTAGCAAAAGTTTCAATAATGGCAATCGTCGCCGCTGTCGCTTTTGGGCTTCTCAATATTGTGGCAAGCATATACAGTCCTTTTTCTGTAAAAGCCTTTGTCTGCGCTGTAGAGTGTTTCAAGTTATTGAACCGATCAAAAATTTTGATCAGTTCGCCTTTGTCAACCTCGACAATATAACCCGCAGGAAATTTATCAGGATTGTTCTTAATAGCTTGATTTACCTCTCTCGTTTCCACACCATAAATACTCGCCACATCGCTGTCAATTAGAACATTCTGCCCCTTGACTGATACAATGGCTCTTTTTATGTCTGAAAAATCTATCGCTCCAATTTGTTTTTTCATTTTTTCCCCCTGAAAAGAATTTTAAATGTTGCATACACAACACCTATATATA
>NZ_BDHD01000478.1:0-955 GCF_054786075.1 Treponema sp. R6D11
CCTGTACTGTTTCGAGGGGGTCGGGCGACGAACTGGCGCGGGCGGTATTGGAACTCGGTATCGGGGTGCCGGTCGTATTTTACGGAACGGGCGCGGGGTTAAGGGACAGATTGGGGCTTATGAGGATAACCATTCCGATAGAAAAAGAAATCATCTGGTTTCTAGTCCCCCGTTCCGACGCGGAACTTGTAGAGAAGAACCTGATCCCCCGCGCCAAACTTGACGTTCCCGGCAACGGCTTTTTGTACCAGTGCCACGTCCACGCGCCGGTCGTAAACCTGCGAATAAGGCACGGCGCGCGCGTTCACGCCGCTACGATGGAACAGGTCATCGCCGCGCTTGACGAAGTGCGCGGTTCAAGCGATTGGCGACGTTTCGGGTCGCGCAGGCACGAACACAAGGGCGGCGAGAAAAGGTCGGTTAATACGAGGGGGCTTTTCTTTATCGGCGATGCGGGGGAAATCGAACTGTTCCGAAAAGAGGCGATAGAAAACGGGGCGCGCGGCGCCACATTTAACCCCGTTGAGATGCGCTCCTTCAGCGCCCTCGCGCACGAGAAGGCGATGGAATCAAGTTCGCGCCAGCTCTGCGACATTATAACGACGCCCGAAACCGAGGAAAAAATCCGCGCTTCCGCCGAAACAAACGGCCTGTTTGACGAAGGTAAAACATGCGTGCTTAAAGCTTTTAACGTGGAAATGCCGACCATCGTCCATAGAAAGTAACTTTTATTCCAGAGTAAAAGATCCGAGCGTCGCGCTTCCCGTTCCTTTGTAAATAAAAAATAAAGCCTGAACGCCGTCCGGGATTACCATGTCGGCGTAAAATTCCTTCCAGATGTTGCTTGATGTGATCTCAATAATCCCGCGCGGGTTTTCGTCCAACGACGTTTTAATTTCAAAAATACCACGGCTGTACCCGCGGGTTTTTACTTTTACGCGCCTTACTCCTTTGC
>NZ_BDHD01000479.1:0-952 GCF_054786075.1 Treponema sp. R6D11
TATGACGTGGTAAAAGAAATGGGAGCTTTAGAGTTCAGCGGTAAAATCAAAACAGCCGCCATGTTTTTATGGTTTGGCTACATTGGAGCCGCAATCATAGGATTCATTAAGAGTCCGGCGGCACAGTCAGTTGTTTCTATCTGTGCAGTCATCGCCGGATTTGGCTATTACTTTATAGCGACAAGACCCTATGCAAGAGCAGTGGCGGAACGGAACAAAGGAAATGCGAAGACTGCCCTGAAATCAATAGTAATGCTCGTTGCGGTCGGCTTTGTGGTGCTTCTTACCGTTGGAAAAGAAATTGAAAAAAGAAATTATGAAGCCAAAGAAGAGGCGGCAACTGCGGCGATAATAAAGCCGATAACCGACACCGTAAAGAAAGCATCAACGCAAGATGTGTTTGTAACTGTTATAAAGAATAGGTTTACAGAAAGACAAGAAAATACGAGAGTTGATGGTACTTATTATCTTCAAGAAATTGGAACGAATATTCATTCTCAACCCAGCACTGGAGGAACGAAGGTAAAAACGCCAAAAATTGGCGACAGGTTAAAAGTAACAGGGGACGTGATTATTGATGGAAGTGAAGCTTGGTTGCCTGTTGAATTTCAAGGTGTCAGGGGATTTATTGAAGCAATTTATCGCCATGAACCCTTTGTTGAACTAGCCACTGGTGGGCAAACTGTTCAATCAACAATACCCGAAATATCAATACCAGAAGAAACAACATCGGAAGAGACAACAACCGATGAAACAACGCCGGAAGAGTAAACGCAGGTAGCGTACACGCCAAGCGTCATATGACGCCAAGCGTCATAGGCCGGCAAGCGACATTACACGTATAAGTCATCTGACGGGGACGGCAGGCATCGATTTTAACGCGTGGCGCATGGAGGGAACGGTATCAATTGAAAATGAAGGGAAAGACAGAATAAGCCTTTGGCCGGTAAGA
>NZ_BDHD01000480.1:0-949 GCF_054786075.1 Treponema sp. R6D11
TCACAAAGCTCACAAAGAAGGAGAAGGACACAAAGGAAGATCAGGGGTTTTTGTCCGTTATATTATCGTGAACCTCACGCATAACCTTCGGACAACTATTCCTTCTTCCCCTTTGTGAGCTTCTCTTCCTCCGTGTCCTTTGTGTGAACTCTTCTCTTATATTATCTTGCGTACTCTGTAATTCTAGTCTCACGGATCATTGTTACCTTGATGCGTCCCGGATAGCGTAGATCGTTTTCGATCTTTTTGGCGATTTCTTTTGCCATCTCTCTGGTTTGCTCGTCGTTGACTGCTTCGTTGTTTACAAGTATGCGAAGCTCACGACCTGCTTGAATGGCAAACGATTTGTCTACGCCGCTAAAGCCTGTGGCGATGTTTTCAAGGTTTTCAAGACGTTTAATGTAGTTGTCCAGAGTTTCTTTTCTTGCTCCCGGACGAGCCGCAGAAATTGCGTCGGCTATTTGTACAAGTACCGCCTCTATGCAGGTCGGCTCAATGTCATTGTGGTGGCTCCCAATGGCGTTGATAATTCTTGGGTCTTCTCCCATTTTACGAGCCATATCCATGCCGATTTCAGCGTGGTTAAGATCGGAATTTGTTTCCGTACCTTTGCCGATGTCGTGTAACAAAGCGGCTCGTTTTGCAAGGTCTCTGTTACAGCCGACTTCAGCCGCAAGCATACCTGCGATAATCGCCACTTCTTTTGAATGGTGAAGCACGTTCTGCCCGTAACTGGTGCGGAAATAAAGCCGACCAAGCGCGCGGACAGCGTCTTGTTTTATGTTGTGAATTCCCATGTCAAAAAGAACTTTTTCGCCTTCTTCAAAAATTTTCTGCGAAATGTCCTTGCTTACTTTAACGACAATTTCCTCAATTCTTGCCGGATGAATTCGCCCGTCAAGAATCAGCCGCTCAAGAGCGATTTTCGCTATTTCACGGCGTACTGGAT
>NZ_BDHD01000481.1:0-945 GCF_054786075.1 Treponema sp. R6D11
ACGCGGTTCCGGACGACTTGAAAAACATGGTGGACGCCGTATACCTCGCGAACATGTTCTGCGAGTACGAGAACAACAACGTCAGTTTTGACCAGTTTGACTCAGGCGCCCTTGAAAATTACGGGCTTACCAGCAAGAAAAAATTTAAGACCATACTGGAACGTTTCGCGTCCGGATTCCAGAAAGAAAACCAAATCTAAATTATTCCCATGTCGTGCAATATGCCGCCGACATACACGTCGTCCAGAAGGTTGTTGTCGTTCTTAAAGTTTTTGACCAAATTGTACGCGTAAAACGCGGTCTTGTACGAATGTTCCCAAAGGATTTTTTTATCATGGGTTTCATCGCCCAATACCTTCTGCGTACCGTAGGAATAAAGCAGGTTCTTTATGCCCTTGATACCGACCATCTTTACCGCGTCCGAAATATTCTCAACTTTTTTAGACAGCATATATTGGGCTGAATTTACGATTTTTAACAGGTCGCCGGTAAGCGCCGGGTCCATTGAAATCTGACGGGCGATGGAAGACATGTCCGATGTCGGGTCGGCGATGAGTTTCTGGACAAGCAGTACGTTTTCCGGAAACTGGGGCAGGCTGTTTATGTCCGCGATAATGGCTTTGGAAAGGTCGGAAAGATTCGCCAGCATGGCCGCGTCCAAAGGAATAGATATGCTCGCCACGGTTTCTTTGTCCGTCGTTTTTATGGAAAAAGCCTCGTCGACAAGGCCGATTTTTTTCAACATAAGAACAAGAATAACAAGCCCAAGCCCCGCGCCTTCCGTATCATCCAGAACCTGGTTTAGGGCGTCTTCCATACTGCTGTACTGCCTTGCCCTGGCAAGCTTGTCCTGAATGCGGATCTGTTCCGCTTTCGTGGCCTGCACGTTATTGCGTATTTCCACATTAATCGTATTTCTCTTCATCTGAAGGAGCACCTTGATGT
>NZ_BDHD01000482.1:0-833 GCF_054786075.1 Treponema sp. R6D11
TTCAGACTGGTAATCAATCAACGTAATAACAGGAGTAGGCGCGAGCACTTTGTGGTAATTGAGAAACGGAAGCCCAAGAACGCCGAAAATTTCAGGCACCTCAGCCCCGCCTTCTATAAGAAGGGCTCTTGCGGCGTTAAGCGTGCCGCCGGTTGCGATTAGATCGTCCGTCAGTAAAACGCGCTTGCCTTTGGGAACGTCGGACGAGTGCACTTCAATTTCGGCTTGGGCGTATTCAAGATCGTATTTTTTGGAAAGGGTGATGCCGGGTAATTTTCCTTTTTTGCGTATGGGGATAAGCGGTATGCCAAGGCGGATGGCGAAGGGGGCGGCGAATAAAAATCCGCGGGCCTCTATTGCGGCGATTGCGTCTATCTTTTTGCCTTTGTAGATTTCAACCATGCGGTCTATGCAGTAAAGGAAAGCTTCGGGCGAGGCAAGAATGCTCGTTATGTCGTAGAATAAGATTCCCTTCTTGGGGAAGTCCGGCACTTTTCTGATATAGTCGTCTAAATTTAATGAAGCCATTTAACCTGTTATTCCTTTAAGCCATTTTTCTATTTTAGTTGTATCAGTTCCGCCGTTTAAAAGCAAGGGTTCGCCTATATCGGCTTCGCAGTCTTTTAAAATGCCGTCAAGGTATTTAAGGGAATTTTTATCGGAAGAAAAAATACCGCATTTTCTTGAAACTAGGTTGATGTGGGAAAGCATTTCCTCAAGATAGGAAAAAGATGCGGGCTTGGGGCTGTCGCAGCCCAAGAAAAATATTTGGGCGGGAAGAAGGTCGGTTCCTTCAAATTCACCCGCCGGACATATTTTTACCGCGTAGTCTT
>NZ_BDHD01000483.1:0-941 GCF_054786075.1 Treponema sp. R6D11
CGTCTGTCGTATTAAACCGCTGGGCAGACTGGTTTTTTGATCCCGCGCAGGCAAAATCAAGGCTTGAAAAACAATTCGGCGTCGCAAATTTAAAAAGTTTCGGCATGGAAGAAAATTCACCTGAAATAATTTCCGCAGGGGCGCTTTTAGACTACCTTGATACAACGGCAAAAAGTATACTAAGCCATATCAGAACGATAAAAGTTTACCGCGACAGCGAATATATGGGAATAGACGAGTCAAGTCAAAGAAATCTTGAACTTTTATACAACCAAAGAGACGGAGAACCTCGTTTTTCACTTTTGGAAGTAATGGACGAAACCAAATCTTCCATGGGACGCAGGCTTTTAAAGCGGCGTATTTTGCACCCGCTTCGCAATGTGGAAAAAATTAACAAACGTCTGGATATGGTGGAAGACCTATACAGAGATCAGGGGCGTTTAAGCAAGTTACGCGATCTATTGGGAAAGACATCAGACCTTGAGCGTCTTTGTTCAAGGCTTGCGATGGACAAGGCGCACGGCATGGACATGCTCGCGGTCAAGAACGCCATTAATTGTTTTAACTCGGTAATGGCGCTTAAGTTCGCCGGGAACATAAGTTTTGAAAGTACGTCAGGCGGCGAAGAGGACAATTTTGACCCTCTTTTGCAAATTAAGGAACTTTTGGAAAAAGGAATTTGCGAGGAACCCGCCGTAGTGTTGAACGAGGGCAACTTGATAAAGGACGGCTTTAACGCGGAGCTTGACCAGTTCCGTTCCATGCGGGACAAGGGCAGGCAGTACATCGAGGATTATCTTAACGAAGAGCGCGAGACAACGGGGATAAATCTTTTAACCTGTTCGCGTATTTCAAGAAAGAGCTTTTTTTCAAGTTCCACGACCTTTTCCGACGCGCCGTTAATCTCGGATTCAAGTTCCGCGAGCCGTTCGGTCGAATAT
>NZ_BDHD01000484.1:0-938 GCF_054786075.1 Treponema sp. R6D11
GTGTTTATTCTGTTAGGATTGGCTTTTACATCTATCTTTTCACTGCGTATAGTATTGGATAAATTTATCGTCAACAGACTGCAAGTTATGGAAGCCGATCTTTCCAAGACGTTTCCTAATTCAAATATAATGGAAATAAATATTAATACTAATGAGTTTGTTTCCATAAATAATCAAATACAACAATCAATAAATGATATAGACACAAAAAATGACAGTTTTTTTGAAAGATTGGCTTATGATGCTTTTATAGCCAAGTTATCTGACTATATAAACGCTGTCGATTCAGGCGTTACTACATTAGCAACAATGAGCGATGATAATGTATGAAATTACCATTTCCCACTGCCAAGGAAGGTCGCTGTCCACCAAGGACAACGCCACAGAGGGAATACCGAAAAAACCGCCCTGTCTTGCCGCCGCAGCTGTTCCTGAATAGACAATATCCGTACCCAAATTCGCCCCCGCATTGATTCCAGACAGGATAAGATCGGGTGCTTTTTCCAGATTATGCTCTGCTCCTTCGGTCGAAATACAGATTTCGGGAATTCCCCCCAAAAGGGCAACTATAATACAGTCTACGGGGGTTCCGGAGCATGACCATGTATCTTCCTCTATTTCTTTTAATTTTAGCGGTTCGTGTAAGAATTTTAAGGAATGGGAACAACCTGATTGGTTAGAGTCGGGGGCTACTGTAAAAACCTTGTGTCCAACGCCGCGTAAAGCCTTAGCAAGCAGTCTTATCCCCTGCGAAGTGATACCGTCGTCATTTGTTAGTAGTATTCGCATACGCCCTCTTGCGTACCGGACTGGAACTGGTAGTAGTTGTGATATTACGCCGCGATTTTTCATCCGGCTCGGGGAATAATCTGGCTTTTGAAGCTAATTTTATTTCGTAAATTACATTGTGAAAACCGAATATCCGCTCATAATCTTCA
>NZ_BDHD01000485.1:0-937 GCF_054786075.1 Treponema sp. R6D11
TGGCGTCTGGAGCGGATCAGATTAACATAGCGGTACATAACGTCAATGAAATGACTACCAAGAACCGCGATGCCATTGACTCCTTGATAGCGGAAGTTTCAAAGTTTAAAGTAGAATAATCAACTAGAGATACGCGAAGGTGTGACTTCGATAAGCTCAGCAAGAAAATGTCACACACCAGATAACCTCGGTTACCGATTTGGTAACCGAGGTTTTATTCTAATTGGGAGCAATGATGAATAAACCTAAAACCGGTCCACACAGAATGGTTTGGGGTGAACGTAAAATTTCTCTGCGTTTCCGTTTTATCAATATCGCGCTTTTCATGCTGACTTCCGTAATCATGGCGGCGGTAATGATCAGCGTACTCAAAAATGTAACAAAACAAGTATCCGTGGATTATGCCAGATATTTTGCCGCCAACGCCGCCGGAACCTTTGGAGCCCATCTTTCCAAGGAGATAGCTCTTGTATCTAAAACCGTAAGCTCGCACGAAATCATTGAATGGTTTCTTGATGAAAATAATTACCAAAAAAAACTCATGGCTTACGATGAAATGTCAGGGACTATAAATCAATTATCCAGTAATGATTTGTATATCGCAATGCAAAAAACACTGCATGAATTTACACTTGAAAAATACTCAGATGTTGACGACATAAAAGCGGTCGCAAGCCTTGATCCTGATTATTATGACGATGCATGGTATTTTGAATGTATAGCTTCCGACATGGAATATGTCTTAAATGTGGATATTGACAAAATATTACACAGAAAACTGGTGTGGCTTAATTACAAGGTTGTCCATGAAGGCGTTCCTATTGGGGTGTTTTGCGCCGGTCTTAATTTTGCCGATGTTGCCGAAGAACTGTTTTCCCACTACAACGGCTCAAAAACACGCAGTCTAATTATTGACAGCAAAGGCTCTATTCAAATG
>NZ_BDHD01000486.1:0-931 GCF_054786075.1 Treponema sp. R6D11
GCTTAACTCCGGCTTTCTTAAAATGTCCTTGAAGTTGTTTTGTCGCTCTCTTTTCTGGAATTTCATCAAATCCTAATTGAATCGCATTATAGCCATCAACCTCAGCCGTCTTCTTTTGCACAACCACATTTGGTTTTGCAGAAACAACTGTAACAGCAACTGCGTTATCTCCAACGAAGATCTGCGTCATTCCCAATTTGCGACCAATAATCGCTTTTTCCATATATCCCTCCGCTATTGGTTGGCTTCTCGCCAACGTTTGCAATATATTTTTTGAATACCGCCAGGCAGTATTCATATATAATAGAAGAAAGTTTCCTTCTATATATAATCAGCAAGTAATTTATGCAGCTATGTTCTTGATTTGAACTTCGATACCAGCTGGCATATCTAACATCGTTAATGTCTCTATTGTCTTCTGAGTTGGATTAACAATATCAATTAACCTTTTATATGTTCTTCTCTCAAATTGCTCACGGCTGTCTTTATTAACATGCACGCTACGAAGAATTGTAAATATCTCTTTTTTAACAGGCAATGGTGTTGGTCCTTTTAAGTCCGCTCCAGTGCTCTCAGCAATTTTAACAAGCTTCTTAACCGCAGATTCCAAAGTTGCTAAATCATAGCCTAGCACTTTGATTCTCATGATGTTTTTTTTGTTTGTCTTAGTTGGCATTCTTTAATCCTCCATATACGCCACGCACTCGGGCGTTCAAATAATACTTTATAAGCAACCTATACATTATATACAATTTTTTCGATTTTGTCAAGGGTTTTTACGCATTTTTTTTTATTTTTATGAATAAAATTTTATATACGCTTTTTATACGAAAGGAAACACATTTTGAAAAAAATTAAAAATATATTTATAAATAACAAAAGAAAAGTGTTTTTACTATGTTTAATACTTCTATCATGCATCGTTTTTGGG
>NZ_BDHD01000487.1:0-927 GCF_054786075.1 Treponema sp. R6D11
CAAACAAGTTTAGGACGCTCGCGCCCGAACCCGGGGAAATGGAGGACACCTTAAGGGATACCGCCGCGTTTGCAAAAGGGAGGATCAGGGTTACGGTGCGCGATCCGATAAGGGCGAATCTTGAGAGGGAAGTAGAGGAGCTTGGCCTTCAGCCCAAGCAGGTTCCGACGGCGAATCAGGAGCAGACAAGCCTTATTACGGTGTATTCGGGCATCGTTATCGAATACATCGACAAGATTGAAGTTCTGCCGTGGGTAATTTCCACCGAGACATTAGAGTACGATCTTACTTCGAGGATCCGCTCGATGGTAAACGATTCCGAACGGGTGTTAGGTGTAATTAACGGCGACAGTTTCAGGCAGTGGAGGGAGGACTTCGGCTACTTGAACCAGATACTCGCCGAATCGGGCTTCAAAGTGCGCCTTATTTCGCCAGGCGATGAGATACCCGACAGCCTTCCCGCCGTTTTTGTTTTGGGCGGCGTGGAAGATTTGGATGACTGGGCGCTCTACAGAATCGACAGGTATATTCAGCTTGGCGGAAAAGCGCTTTTCGCCGTGAAGGGGGTTTACATCGACACTTTGAGGGGCTCGATAGATGCCCGTTCTCAGGAAGACAAGGGGCTTCTTGCGATGATTTCCTCTTACGGCGCGATAGTACGCCCCGAACTCGCCCTAGACCGCAACGCTTTGACTTTGCAGTACCAGACACGAATGCCCTCCGGCGCGATTCAGTTCAGAATCGTCCGCTATCCTTTGTGGATCGGGGTCATGCAGAATAACGGAAACCCGCAGCACCCCGTAAGCGCTAATTTTTCCGGTCTTGATCTTTACTGGCCAAGCCCGATTGAACTGCACCCCTCCGACAAGGTGCAGGCGGAAGTCCTGTTTACAAGCTCTCCGGAAGCGTGGGTGATGAGGGGCGAGT
>NZ_BDHD01000488.1:0-926 GCF_054786075.1 Treponema sp. R6D11
ATATATACTTTTCCATAATGGCCGTCGATCCATACAGGGACGTTTGTGCCGTCGTTTGTATAGCCGTCTACCCATGTGTCTTCCCAGTCGTTTAGATCATCAGGGTCGCTGCCGATCAATGTTGATTGCCAATAACCAGGCACATAGAAGCTGTTGTCGAAAGCGTTGAATACGGTTAGCGCGTCCCAGCCGGCTTTGAATTTATTAGGAACTTCGATTTGAAGATAGCCTAGCCTGTCGGGATGAACGCCGAATGATATGCTGTTATCCGTGAAGAATTTATAATGAGATTTGGTTTTTAATAGAGTTAGGTTATTGCAACCAAAAGCATAGTTATTAAACGGAACAGTTTCGTTATTAAACGGAACAGATTCGTTATAGTTATTTAGACATGCATTTTTCGCGATGTTTGGAAGACCGAGCGTTTGCAAATTAGTGCAATTATACGCATAGTTTTCCATGAAATAAGGATCGACCTCATTAATTTGCGTGTCTGATATGCCCAGCTCGGTAAGATTTGCGCAGCCAGATGCATAATTTCTTAAGAAACAATTAGTATTGCCGGTTACAGCGGCGAAGGAAGGAGCGCCGAGAGTTTGTAGGTTATAGCAACCGTTCGCATAGCTTTCGAGGAATGAGTTACCATTAACAACAGTGTTTGCTAGGTTTGGAGCTTCGAGCGATGTTAGGGAAGAACACCCAGATGCATAACTCTTCATAAAGGCTGAGCCGACTGCGGTTATGTTCGATGTGTCTGGCACGCCGAGGGTTAATAGATTTCTGTTGTCGGCAGAATAATGATACATGAAAGAAGAACAATCATTAAGGTTTTTAAAGCTTGTTAGATCAGGCGCGTCAAGGGATTCTAAAGATGCGCAACCTGCGGCATAATACGCCATGAAGCAAGAAGCTGCGATGTTATGGAA
>NZ_BDHD01000489.1:0-926 GCF_054786075.1 Treponema sp. R6D11
CAGGCGAATACGAAGACGGAAGTCTTGGAGAAATCTTCCTTGATATGCACAAAGAGGGAGCCGCCTTTAGAAGCCTGTTAAACAGTTTTGCTATTACTGTCTCTCTTGGACTGCAATACGGCGTGCCGTTAGAGGAATATGTTGACGCTTTCACATTCAGCAGATTTGAGCCTAACGGCTTAGTGCAGGGACACGATTATGTGAAAATGGCGACAAGCGTAATTGATTATGTCTTCCGTGATTTGGCGATTAGTTATCTGAAACGCAGCGACTTGGGTCAGGTAAAACCCGAAGACCTTGTAGCCACTGCGATGAAAAGCGAAAACGAATCGGCAGACCCCAAACCAAAGGGCGATAAACAAAGTGCTGGTTTTAGACCTAACGCCTCAGTTTCGTTGACACCGGCACAGACCGCTCCGTCCGGCGGAAAATCCTGCAAAATAACTTCAGGTAATTCCGGTAATTCAGGCAATGTTACCAAGGGATTGGCTCTTTCTCCTGTAATGGCTCAAACGCAGACGCAGGTAGCGGTAATGGAAGAATCCTACCCGCAGGAAAGCGAAGTAATAAAAATTGTGCAAGCTCGCATTAAAGGTTACGAAGGAGACCCGTGTTCTTCTTGCGGTTCATTTACGCTGGTAAGAAACGGAACTTGCATGAAGTGCGACACCTGCGGCAGTACCACAGGGTGTTCCTGATAAAGTGATTTTGTATTATGCGACATTTATTCCCGGCTTGCAGACTTTTATTGAGCAAGTAATAAAAGAGCGACTTTCTGACGTAAAAATAAAAAAACTCCTTGACGGCGCTGTTATTTTTGAAACAGAGACAAGTTACGATAAACTTAATTTTTTTTGTTTTAACAATATTTTTGCGGTTATAAGCATAATGGATCACGCTGATAACGACATTAAGCCAAAGACCGC
>NZ_BDHD01000490.1:0-924 GCF_054786075.1 Treponema sp. R6D11
ATACCATATTTACTTTATAGACTGGAAAATGCCGGTTATGGACGGCATACAGCTTGCCCGCGAAATAAAAACCCGCGTGTCGGAAAATTCCATTGTGATAATGATCTCCGCCGTCGAATGGAGCGCGGTTGCGGACGAAGCAAAGGCCGCGGGCGTCGATAAATTCCTTTCCAAGCCCCTGTTCCCTTCGACCATAGCGGAGGTTATCAACGAATGTCTGGGCGTGGACAAGCGGGATTTGGAAAAATCGCAGGCCGCGGACATCGCGGGCATTTTCGCGGGGCGGCGCATACTGCTTGCCGAAGACGTGGAAATTAACCGCGAAATCGTGCAAACCCTGCTTGAACCGACAAAACTTGAAATAGACTGCGCCGAAAACGGCGTGGAGGCCGTCCGCATGTTCTCGGAAGCGCCGCTTAAATACGACATGAATTTCATGGACATACAGATGCCGGAAATGGACGGTTACGACGCGACGAAGAGCATCAGGGCATTGAATATTCCCCAGGCGAAGACCATCCCGCTAATCGCTATGACACCTAACGTATTCAAAGAGGACGTTGAAAGATGCCTTAAAGCCGGCATGGACGACCATGTCGGTAAACCCGTCGATTTTAACGAAGTCCTCTTAAAAATGCGCTCCTATTGGGACAATCCGGGCTTAAAATTATAACCTTGCCTAAATCGCCCAAAACGGATAAACTTACCCTATTATATGGAATTCAAGAACTTTAACCTTCATTCTGCCGGATTTGTTAAGGTCTAGTACGCGGCCGGGGGTTCCAACCAGAATTTGGGCGTTTTCTTTTAACAGTTTTTCCTGTTGGGCGTAGCCTACGCCCCCGTAGAAACTTCCCGTCTTAAAAGGCAGGTATTTGCCGAGTATTTTCGCCTCTTCTTCTATCTGTACCGCCAACTCCCTTG
>NZ_BDHD01000491.1:0-923 GCF_054786075.1 Treponema sp. R6D11
ATATGGGTGTATTTTCAAGACTTAAAACGCTTATCGCTTCCAACGTGAACGATTTAATAGGCAAGGCTGAAAAGCCTGAAAAAATGCTAAACCAGCTTATCATCGAAATGAACGAACAGCTTATCGAATCCAAGAAAGCGGTCGCCATGGCGATTGCGGACGAGAAAGAGCTTGAACGTGAAAAAAACAACCATTTCGCGCAGGCGCAGGAATGGGAACGCAAGGCGATGCTTGCCGTCAACAGCGGCAAAGACGATCTTGCGAAAGAGGCGCTGTTGCGCAAACAGGAATTCGACAACGCCGCCGCCGAATACCAAAGGCAGTGGGAATCCCAAAAAATATCAGTGGAACAGCTAAAAGAAAGCCTTAGGGAGCTGCAAAATAAGATTGAAGAAGCCCAACGCAAGAAAAACCTGCTTATCGCCAGGGCAAAACGGGCCGAAGCCCAGCAAAAGATTCAAGACACCATTTCCAACGTATCCGGCAACAGGAGCGCTTTTGAGGCTTTTGACCGCATGGCCGCCAAAGTAGACCAAATGGAGGCGATGGCGGACGCTTCCAAAGAACTGGAAGACCTTACAAACAACGCCAGCCTGGAAAAACGCTTCGCCGAGCTGGATAAATCCGACACGACAGCGGACACCCTACTTCTTGAACTTAAGGAAAAGATGAAAGCTTTGCCCGAAAAGTGATATTTTAAGAAGAATTTACCACGAACCACACGAACGAAGAAAAGAAGAACGCAAAAGACCTCTCGCAGAGGCGCAGAGGCGCGGAGTTGTTGTTTGTAATATTATCTTATTACTTTCGTGATCTATGTTATTAGGATAATAAATATAGATCTAAGATGAGTTATCGGACGAAAACTCTGCGTCCTCTGCGCCTCCGCGCCTCTGCGTGAGGCTCTTCTGCTCTCCCTCTTC
>NZ_BDHD01000492.1:0-922 GCF_054786075.1 Treponema sp. R6D11
GCCGGACGGAATCCGCACCTGCCCTTCATTCCGCATCAAAAAACCTCCGTAAAAACGTAAGTAACTGTATTAAAAACGGGCGTTATTGTCAAGGGGAGGCGGCAGACGCCATCTTCCTATTAAATTTTCAAAATGATATAATGGGGCAATGGCAACAACAACTGACGACAAAAAAGTTATTTATTCCATGTACAAGGTTTCCAAAAAACGCGGGACGAAACAGGTACTAAAGGATATAAGCCTTTCTTATTTTTACGGAGGTTTTTTGATGCGGAATGAAGGGCAGGTGCGGATTCCGTCCGGCTGCGCCATATCGGGTATTATAGACAAGTCGGGGCGGCGCATGAGCGGCGAGGCGATTATCAAATCGATCAGCGTCATGCACGACCGCTCTAACGGGCTTGGAGGCGGTTTTGCCGCTTACGGAATATACCCGGAGTACAAGGATTATTACGCCCTGCACCTGTTTTACGAATCGGTGTCCGCAAAAAGAGAATGTGAAGAGTTTCTCGAACGGCATTTTGACATAATAAACCTTTCAAAAATTCCCACAAGAAAAATAAAAGAGAATGTGAAGAGTTTCTCGAACGGCATTTTGACATAATAAACCTTTCAAAAATTCCCACAAGAAAAATAAAAGAGAATGTGAAGAGTTTCTCGAACGGCATTTTGACATAATAAACCTTTCAAAAATTCCCACAAGAAAAATAAAAGAGAATGTGAAGAGTTTCTCGAACGGCATTTTGACATAATAAACCTTTCAAAAATTCCCACAAGAAAAATAAAAGAGATAACCGACGAGCCTTTAATCTGGCGTTACTTTGTAATCCCCCTCCCCACAAAACTCGCGGACAGCCAGCTTGACGAGCGGGAGTTTACCGCGAAATGCGTGTTCAGCGTAAATACAAAAATCGAAGGCGCT
>NZ_BDHD01000493.1:0-808 GCF_054786075.1 Treponema sp. R6D11
TATAAAAAGAGACATAAAACATAATAAAAAAAGTATTTTTTTTATCATTGTCTCCTGTTTTTACGCCCTGCGCACCTTTTTAACATTTCCGCTATAAATGAGCCGGTGTAAGAGTCTTTGCAATCGGCTACTTGCTCAGGCGTTCCAGTGGTTATAATATGACCGCCTTTTTCGCCGCCTTCAGGACCCAAGTCGATAAGGTGATCCGCCTGCAAAAGCACATCAAGGTTATGTTCTATCATTATAACCGTATTTCCCTGATCCACCAATCTTTGAATAACGTCCATTAATTGTTTTACGTCGGCAAAGTGCAGTCCTGTAGTCGGCTCGTCCAAAATGTAAAGGGTTCTGCCTGTGGAGCGTTTTGAAAGCTCTAGCGCCAGTTTTACCCTTTGCGCCTCTCCGCCGGAAAGCGTAAGCGCCGATTGCCCGAGTTTCACATAACCCAACCCAACGGAGAGCAAAGTTTGCATTTTTCGGGCTATTTGCGGAATTGCGGCAAAAAAATCAGCCGCTTCTTCGATTGTCATATCCAAAACATCGGCAATATTTTTTCCTTTGTAGTGAATTTCAAGAGTCTCTCTGTTAAATCTTTTGCCATGGCATACATCGCACGTTATGTAAACATCTGGCAGAAAATTCATCTCTATTTGTATTGTCCCGTCTCCGTCGCAATTTTCGCACCTTCCGCCTCGCACGTTAAACGAAAAGCGTCCGGGTTTATAGCCTCTCATTTTTGACTCGGGCATATTAGCAAATAAATCGCGAATGGCGGTAAAACCTTCCACGTAGGTAATCGGGTTTGAGC
>NZ_BDHD01000494.1:0-807 GCF_054786075.1 Treponema sp. R6D11
GGCTCTGCCTTATGCCTTCACGGATAAGCACCTTCGCTCCTTCGGGTCTGTCAAGATTTTCTACGGACAACTCATCAATGGAATTAATCGTCAATTCTACATCGCTTCGCAAACGGATAAGCGATTGAGAAAAATAGGCGTTTTCTTTTCCTTCGGAAATTTTCTTTCCTGTTGAGCCTTCAATTGCCGCTATGTTTTTATATATCTCGTCTAAAGAGCCGTAACGAGCCATCAATTTAACCGCCGTCTTTTCACCTATTCCTTTTACGCCGGGAACATTGTCGGAGCTGTCGCCGATTAACGAAAGCAAATCCAACACTTTCGGCGGTTCTACGCCCCACTCCGCTTTTACTTCATCATGCCCGATAAGTTCCCATGCGGGACCCGGCGATATGGGGTTCTCGGTTTTTCTGTTAATTTTTGCCGGACGCAGTTCAAAAATTCCGCCGCCTACAAGTTGAAGCAAATCTTTGTCAGATGAAAGAATATAGCACTGCCTTTTTTCGGCTCGGCATTTTTCCGCAAGAGTGGCTATAATATCGTCAGCTTCAAAGCCGTCGTTTTTTATACATTTAACACCCAGAGCATTCAAAAATTCTTCAACTAACGGAACTTGCTCGTGAAGGTCTTCAGGAGTCTTCTGCCTGTTTGCCTTGTACTCGCTGTACATCTCGTGGCGGAATGTCGGCGTTCTTGAATCAAAAATTGCGGCAAGGCGGAGAGGTTTTACGGGACTATTAAGACTTTTACCATTTTCGTCAGCGCAAGGAGCGAAGGTGCTTATCCGTGAAGGCATAAGGCAGAGCG
>NZ_BDHD01000495.1:0-914 GCF_054786075.1 Treponema sp. R6D11
GGTATAAGGGAAAGGAATTTCTTATCAGCGGAACGGCGACGGGCGCGATACCGGAACTGACTCCCGCCGAATACTGTCTGGTAAAATCCCTCGACTTGTTACAGAACCGAATTGTTTCCGAGGGCCCGGTTCAGGCGTCGTCCGAAGCCATGACCCACGGGGCAGTGTACCATTCCTGTCACCGCGCAAAATGCGTAATCCACATTCATTCCGCCGCCGTTTTCAACGGCATGATTCCCGACGGATACCATGCGGCGGCGAAAAACGCCGCTTACGGAACGCCGGAGATCGCCCTCGATCTCGCCAAGTGCGTGCCTGAATTGGGCACCAACGAAGGGGCCGTAGTTCTCGCTGGCCACGATGAAGGCGTAATCGTGTGGGGCCCCACCGTGGAAAGGGCTTTAAAAATAATTCAAAGCCTGAATAATAGATATGGAGGATGATATGGCAATCATTGGAATAATCGGCGGAAGCGGCTTGGACAATCCTGACATTCTTTCCGCCCCCCGCGATGAAAAAGTTACGACCCAATACGGCGACCCTTCGTCACCGTTGAAACACGGAAAAATAGACGGCGTACAGGTAGTTCTGCTCGCGCGTCACGGACGGGAGCACACCGTCCCGCCCACTCAGGTAAACTACCGCGCCAACATCGCCGCGCTCAAGTCGGCGGGTTGCACCCACATTGTCGCAAGCACGGCGGTAGGCTCCCTCAGGGAAGAAATCCGCCGGGGCGACCTTGTCATCATCGACCAATTCATCGACTTTACCAAACAGCGGAAAATGACTTTCCACGAGACCTTCGCCCCGCACAATCCGATCCATTGCCCCATGGCGGATCCCTACGACAGTCGCCTCAGGCAGATCCTTATCGACGAGTGTAAGGCAAGGGGCTACCCCTTTCACGACCGCGG
>NZ_BDHD01000496.1:0-913 GCF_054786075.1 Treponema sp. R6D11
GAAGCGGGCTTTGCGTCAGGATCAAGCTGTTTCGCGCTTTTGCGGATTCCTTCGCGCATCAGCACGGACGCGCCCGCGCTTCGGTTTAGGTTTTCCGCCGAAAGTTCGTCTATGCTTGTTATTGGAAGCGTAACATCGTCTCGCAAACGGATAAGCGATTGTGAAAAGTAGGCGCTTTCTTTCCCTTCCGCGATTTTGCCCAAATTGGTTCCCCAGTTCATTACGAATTTTTGTTTCATTTTCACTAAGCCGAGTATTAAATTCAACAAGCCTCTTCAAAACATCTTCCTGAGAACCCTGCCTGGTTTTCCCAATAAGCATAATTATCACAATAAACTGGATAATTAGTATGATCAAAATTATAAATTCAAGCAATGTTCCAAATTCCATAGGAGCATATTATACCATATTATTGACAATATCTACCATGTGTTATATAGTAACCTATGAGCCTGCCCCCCCTCTACCTAATCGACGCCTACGGACTTATTTACCGCTCATATTTCGCGTTTTTAACAAACCCCTTGCGCAACAGTTCCGGGAAAAATGTTTCAGTCCTTTTCGGGTTTGCGAGAACGGTGATTTCCCTGTTGGAAGACGGCGCTCCGCAAACAGACGGAAAAGGGAAACTTAAACTTGAAAAGCCCCTGCGCCTTGCGGCGGTCTTTGATTCGCGCACTCCAACTTTCCGCCACCAGATGTACCACGAATACAAGGCGAACAGGCAAAAAGCGCCCGATGATCTGCACGAGCAAGTTCCGTTAGTCGAAGAATTTTTGTCGGCGTTGGGCATCAAGTCGATTAAGGCCGAAGGGTTTGAGGCGGACGACATTATCGCAGCCCTTGCGGAAAAATGCCGAAGCGAAAAACGACAATGTTACATTCTTTCTTCCGACAAAGACCTTCTTCAGCT
>NZ_BDHD01000497.1:0-910 GCF_054786075.1 Treponema sp. R6D11
AAAATAAGCGGACTGTGCTTTTTGGGTAATGTCTTTACAGATGCGGTTGATATTTCTTCATTACATGATTTTTGTTTGACAGATGAATCTAAACTGGAAGCAAAAGAAAAAATAAATAATATTTTTGGGATAAATGTTGATAATTTAGAAAAGTTACTTATAGTAGATATTTTGGAACAAATAAGAAATAGTAAAAGCGAAAATACTCGCTGCTAAATAAAAAGCAGACATACTAAAAGTCTTGCCCTTATACACTAAAAACAAGCTTTAAGCATACATTAATTTACCGTGGGGTTCCGGTATTTTACGGCCAAGAGATTCCGCAGTTTCTAGCCATTCGTTTATAATTATTTCTGCATTTTCCAAGGCTTCTGAATATGTTTTACCGTCTGCCATGCATCCTGCAAGCTCGGGTACCTCCGCAACGTAAGAATTATCAACTTCGCTCCAATAAATAATAATTTCATATTTATTCATCTTCCGCCCCCAAATGGTATTTTAACATTATATCCCTTATCTGCTTAACCTGATATGCTTTTGCTTTTGAGCCATCAGGCTGCAGGTTAATTATTTCTTCTATACCTTCCTTAGAAAATATACGATGACTTCCTTTTATGCGCATTGAAAATCCAAGCCTTTGCATTAATGATACAGCTTCGGAAAACAGTATTGATTTATCTTGTCGGCCTGATAAAATACTTTGAACCAGTTTTTCATGCTGTCCCATATTATAATAATATGATAATTTTTATCAAAAGTAAAGTATTAATAATCGAAATTCCAAAAATCATTTTCGTCGAGCCATACAGCATTAGGTTTATTCGCCTCGTGTTCAGCCTCAGCCAGTTTTTCCGTAAAATAAGCGGACTGTGCTTTTTGGGTAATGTCTTTACAGATGCGGTTGATATTT
>NZ_BDHD01000498.1:0-908 GCF_054786075.1 Treponema sp. R6D11
GCTGGGTAGGCGTAATCCGAGGGGCAAAGCTTAAAGTTGTCATTTTCGCCGCCGTACACTTACAGGAACAGGGATTTTCATTTTTGGACCTTGGAATGCCCCTTGACTACAAAAAAGATTTGGGCGCAATAGACATAACCGCCGAGGAATTTGTCCGCCTTTTCCGAGGCGAAGATTAATCTTCCTGTTTCGGCTTTCTGTGCTTCCTTACAAAGATCGGATCAAAATATTTTTCTATTTCGATTTTATTTATAAAGTGTTTTATCACGGCACGGTAAACTAAAAACGACGTGCCGATGGATAAAAGGAAGAGGGCCGTAAAAGCCCATGAGCGCGTCGTTTCGGGCAGTTGAAGCATAAGGAACCTTATATACAAAATCGTATACACCATAAAACTTATTATCGCGATAAGAATATTAAACAATGTCGCGCCAAGGACAAATATTAGCGTGTTAACTTTTTTATTCATTAGTAGGCACCTTTTTCCGCGAAGATACAAATATCGACACGAACAGCAATATACAGCACACGACGACTGACGAGTCGGCAAGATTAAAAGTCGGCCAGCGTTCAAACCCGAAAAGCCCGTAAAATTTTACGCTGATAAAATCCACTACCCCGTCCGTCCTGAAAATCCGGTCGATAATATTTCCCAAGCCGCCGCCGATAATGCCGGCCGCCGCCCACCTTTGCACCTTTGTAAAATCGTCGGAGCTAAAATAGTACCACAAAAGAAATCCCAAAACCAAAATTGGAATAATAATGAAGGCTATCTTTTTAACTGAATCCGGAAAACTTTCGCCCAAGCTGAACGCTATCGCCTTGTTCCGAGCGTGGTAAATCCACAAAAAATCGTTGTTAAAAACGTCTTTAATAAACCCGACCTCCGGCCTAAGTTTTACGATAAC
>NZ_BDHD01000499.1:0-798 GCF_054786075.1 Treponema sp. R6D11
ACCGCCATTCTTTCGCGTATCCCCATAAATATTGTAGACAGGTTTATCGCCATCTTCGGAGGGTACGGCGTCTCGTTGCTGTACAGAAAATGGATTGTTTCCCCGAATACCTCACACAAAGAACACTAAGGTAGAGAAGGACACGAAGAGGAATCAGAGGTTTTTGTACGTTATCTTATCGTGAAGCTCACGCATAACCCTCGGACAAAAACACTCTCTTTTCTTCCTTCGTGTGCTTCTCTTACTTTGTGCCCTTTGTGAGAACTCTTCGGGAACAAATATTTACTTGCGAGCGAACAACTTCCCCATAATCGCCGCTATCGTCTGTTGGCAGATTATGCTCATTAACGTCGGTAGCACGGCGGCTTCGGGGAAAAAGGTAACCGCTATGGTCATAATCGCGCTGTTGTTTTTAAGTCCGCCGGAAATAATCAGCGTAATATCCTTTGGGTCGCGGCATCTTGCGATAACGGTGATAAGTTTTATAAGAAGGAAACCGGCGGACGTGAGTATAATTACCAAAAGCCCTACTTGCCACACGAGCGGATTTGTCAGTTTGATGGTCGGCGCGACAATCGCGGCGTTAGACGCCAGTACAAGCATAAGGCATATTTTGGCGAAAGGGTCGAAGTAAGGGCTTATGGCCGCGGGTATCTTTCCCTTGCTGGTTTCGTTTACCGTAACGCCGATAATCGTCGGTATTACCACCATGAACAAAAGCGAGAGCGCGATGCCGCTCATGTCCATCGTCGTTTTCGCGCCCATCAACAGCGAAATGGTTCCGGGAACGACAATGGG
>NZ_BDHD01000500.1:0-908 GCF_054786075.1 Treponema sp. R6D11
CGCTAGAAGCGGGACGTTGTTGCGTAATAGGCCGATTTTAAATGAATCTTCGGGATACTGGAAGCGGGGCATGGAAAATGACGTAATGATAAAGTCAATTACGCCGCCTGTTATGCTTATGGCGACGCAATCAAGCGCTACAAGCCCAAGAAGAAGGGGGGTAATGTCGATAAATAATTGCAGGGAAGGACGCTGAAGAAAAACCTCCTCCCTCTTTTTCATTTTACCGTGTAAAAAACAAACCAACAGCACTTCGACAACTATGCAAATATACATAAAACAACCTGGCGCGACATTAGAAAAAGAAAGATTAAAAAAACAAATGGACACAAAAGTGCTGCAAAGATAGTAAAGCGCTCCTGCCAGAAGACCCGCCGCAAGACCCACGCTGAAACATACGGCTACAGTAAAAACGGTGTCCAGATATAAAGGAAGCTTTGCCACATTAAAAACAAAATACGAAAGCACCTCGTTAAATACGGCGGATACTATGCAGAGAACGATAATTTTTATGAGTTGAACTCTCTTCATATATGCTTTATCATGCAATAAATGCGTGATTTTTTCAAGCGGCGGCATGGAACATCGCTATACTTAGTGTTATTAATCGCGGCAAATTTGCTTGCAAGTTGCGGCGATAACCGGTCTCATCAGTCAATTTCTTCCATTTCAGGGCAATGGCTCGATATAAAAAAAGATTTTGATTCTTCCGCCTCAGGACTTGAGGACCGTATTGACGATTTTTGCCTTACCCTTAACAATTTTTTCGCCTCCCCTATCGGCGATCTGTATCAAATACACCGCCCCGAGGGAACGCAATACCTTGCGGATATCAATTCCGCGGTAGACCGCCTAAAAACCGCCGTAAAAAACAACGACGATCAGGCGATCTATCTTGCCGCGGTTGA
>NZ_BDHD01000501.1:0-796 GCF_054786075.1 Treponema sp. R6D11
TTTCTCTCTCTAAACAGCAATTTAAACACATTTTTACACTCATATATTGGAAAAATGCAGGGATATTCCGCACGGAACATTACCTGCTTTTTATAAATAAAACGGCGGGAAAGACCGCAAGGGGAAAAGATTATGAACGCAAAGAAAAAAATGGTGATTTCGTTAATTCTGTTTTTGTTAGGGGCAATGGCGTTATTTGCCGATCTCTCTGATAACATCACTGTTAAAGTAATGGGTACTTTCATTGAGGTAAGGAACTACAATGATGTCCCTGTAACGGTATCTATTTCCATAGAGTACACTGACGGAGATTTTACAAGATTTGAACACAAAGATTTTTATCTGGGAAGAAAAGGTTTTTCAAACGATACAGATCAATGGTCGCCTCCAAAAGGTGGAAAGATTGTAGATTATAAAGTTAAAAGCGTCAAAAAAAGATAGCTGACACCGGGCAAAGTAAAAGGAGTATTAACATGAAAACGACAATCAAACTGATCGGAATGGCACTGATAGCCATTGTAGCACTAGCACTTTTCGCTTGCGGAAGCGATGACACCACCACAAAAACATTTACCGTAACATTTGACGCAGACAATGGAAGTACAAACACCACGCAAACGGTAACGGAAGGCAGTAAGGCAAGCAAACCGACACCCGACCCGACAAAAAACGGTTACAACTTCGGATATTGGTTTAATGTGGCGAACAATAACGAATGGAATTTTGATACAGCCGTAACCGCCGACATCACGCTTAAAGCAAAATGGAATGAAGCCCCCAAAGTCCAACAAGACAC
>NZ_BDHD01000502.1:0-905 GCF_054786075.1 Treponema sp. R6D11
TTGATGGTCTGTTCTATTCTGGGCTGGCACATTGCGATATCCAACTGACAGCCTACGACTCCGACTACGTCGTTTATACGCTTGTTAATAATTGGGACTTGGACTCTGACACAATAAGTATCTTTTCCCATATTCTTAAAGGGGGTTATATCTGACATAAAAACGGTCATTTTGTTTGCTCCCGTCATGTGTTCCATAATGTCCGTAACCATGGTTGCGTTAATAATTTTTATATCTCCGTCTTCCCTTGAAAGAACGTAAGCAAATTGTCCTGTGGGAGTTGAGCCTACTCTGCCTATGTTACGCGCGTCATTGCCGTCAATAGCGTTTGGTTTCCAAATCGTAAAGATTCGTAGAAAATCAGGCACGTCTTCAAAAACGGATTGTAATGTGTTTCCATACATCTCGCGCCGTGTAGCCACCGGTATATTTTCATAAAAATTAAAATTATTCGACAATGTTTGCAAGATGTTTATATAGCCGCTCATGCGTCCGTCCCAATATTGGGCGCGTTGGCGTGCAAGATACATGGTTTTCTGCTTGGAAAGATTCAAGGTTATATTGGATGCCCGTACCAGTTCAATTACGGCTAGACCGCCCGCCACGACCAATACAATGGCGATCATCATGATGCTCAGTTTGATTTTAATTTTCATTTTTTTGTTCCTTTTCCTTTTTGATTTGTTTATGATTATACCACAGGATAAAAATTTGTGCAAGTTAGTATAAATTATTATAAATATATATAAATGCCAAGAAAAAAGATGTTTGCCTAGCCCTTATTCGCTATTTTTGCCCAAGTGTCCCGTAAACCGATGGTTTTGTTAAAAACAGGCTTCCTATCCGCCGCTGTGTCGGGGTCGCGGACAAAATAGCCCAGGCGTTCAAATTGGAAAACTTTGCCC
>NZ_BDHD01000503.1:0-904 GCF_054786075.1 Treponema sp. R6D11
CTCCCGCCTCTCCGGCGTGTTCTTCCCCATGTAGAAATCCAGCACCTGCGGAACCTGCTTCAAGGTGTTAACCGACACAGGCACTATCCGTATGTCCTCTCCGATAAATTGCCCGAACTCTTTGGGGCTTATCTCGCCTAATCCCTTGAAGCGGGTTATTTCGCATTGCGAACCTAGGGCGACGGCCGCCTCGTCGCGCTCTTTTTCCGAGTAGCAGTAGCGGGTTTCTTTTTTCGTGCGGACGCGGAACAGCGGCGTTTCAAGAATAAAGACGTGGCCCGCCGTAACAAGTTCCTCAAAATAAGAGAGGAAGAAGGTTAAAAGCAGGTTTCGTATGTGGAAGCCGTCGAAGTCGGCATCGGTGGCGATTACTATTTTCGCGTAACGGAGGCCTTCGATGTCGTTGTCGATGCCCAGGGCCATCATCATGTTGAAAAGTTCCTCGTTTTTGTAGATGGCGGCGCGTTTTTTTCCGTAGACGTTCTCCACTTTGCCGCGAAGCGAGAAAATCGCCTGCGTCAGCACGTTCCTGCTTGAAACTATCGAGCCGGAGGCGGAGTCGCCTTCCGTGATAAAAATGGTGGACTCTTTCCCCTCTTTGCCGTCTTCTAGATGGTACTTGCAGTCTTTAAGCTTGGGGATTTTAAGGGCGATCTTTCTCGCCGCTTCACGCGCCTCTTTTTTGACGGCGTTTAACTCCGTGCGCAGGCTTTCGTTGGCGTTTATTTTCTGTTCAAGCTTTTTGCTTGCTTCGGGATTTTTGTGCAGCCAGTCTTCCACCGCGTTGCGGACTTCCTGCACCACCCATGCGCGAATGTCCGAGTTGCCAAGTTTGTTTTTCGTCTGGCTTTCAAAGACGGGATTTTTTAATTTTATCGCTATTGCGGCGGTGGTGCCTTCGCGC
>NZ_BDHD01000504.1:0-901 GCF_054786075.1 Treponema sp. R6D11
ATTTGCACGAGAGGATAGAGTACACGCCGTACGGGGAGATATGGGTGGAGCACAAATACGACCTGGCGGAAGGTGCGTTGCCGTACCGGTTTACGGGCAAGGAGCTGGACGAGGAGACTGGCTACTACTACTACGGAGCCAGATACCTGGATCCGAGAACGAGCAGGTGGATATCGACGGATCCCGCCATGGGGGATTATATACCCTCCGCGCCCGTCGACGACGAGGCGCGAAAAAGAAACGGCAATCTGCCTGGAATGGGCGGGGTGTTTAACGTCGTGAACCTGCACGTGTACCACTACGCGGGGAATAATCCGGTGAAGTATGTTGATCCCAATGGAACGGAAGTAAACTATAAAAAAGGTACCGATGATGTTTATGTAAAATATGAAAATAAAATTGATGGGAAACAAGGAGAAATGCTTGAGCCAGGGAAAAAATATCCACCAGGAGAAAACAACTTAAGAATTGATGGTGTAATAGCATATGATCGAAAAAAAGAGAGAATAGTAATATTCAAGATAAATGATTCCGATGATTCACCATTAAAACCTGTTAATACTAAAATAAGACAAAGAAAGGACGGTTCATACGAGTTTGGATTTAGTACTTTGTGGGATAGCATAAAAAATTGGTTAGGAGGCTTAAAAAAAAGTAAAGACCAAATTAAAGCAGATACATATTATTTGGATGACTTACCTGATAACCACGAGTTACGTAGTTGGTATAATGCTGCAAAAGAGGAGGAAAACAAGGTTAAAGCATGGGAAGCCGATATTCAGGAGAAAGCAAACCAAGAGAAGATAAACAAGGAAAACGAGTAATGCGGATTAAAATTATTTTTGTATGGTTATTCCCAATTATTACGCTTCTTCATGGTTCATGTTGTTCGGATGATAAA
>NZ_BDHD01000505.1:0-900 GCF_054786075.1 Treponema sp. R6D11
ATTTGCACGAGAGGATAGAGTACACGCCGTACGGGGAGATATGGGTGGAGCACAAGTACGACCTGGCGGAAGGAGCGTTGCCGTACCGGTTTACGGGCAAAGAGCTGGACGAGGAGACGGGCTACTACTACTACGGAGCCAGATACCTGGATCCTAGGACGAGCAGGTGGATATCAACGGATCCCGCCATGGGGGACTACATACCAGAGGCGGGAAACGAAAATAATAAATTACCGAACGGCGGAGTATATAATACTATAAATTTGCATACTTTTCATTATTCAAATAACAATCCATTAAAATACACCGATCCAAATGGGGATATACCTCTTGTGGCTATAGGTATAGTAGCAGTAGGTATAGCTATGTTACCTAATTATGGTGATGGCTTTTTGTATTTTGATACATGGCATCCGCAATATTTGGGTGGTTATAGAGATTTTTATGAAAATTTTACATCTAATAACTGGGCTTGTAATATTGATTCATTGCGGACTAATTTTAATAGGGCTGACGGTAGTACAGCTTCAATATGGCTCTGGAAAGGTGATTATAACATGGTATTTAACGGGGGGTGGCATACAGGGGCAGAAATAGGTGTTTATAATAGTTCTTCATATGGTACGAATAAAATACTGAAATCAGCGTCTTATTCTTTGAAAGACGGAGACGGCAATGTCATAACAAGCAGAGCCCTTGTTGGTAAATGGTGGACTAATAGTTTTGTAAAAGGCAATGGTAAAGGGGAGAAAAACGGCGCCAATGGCGATCCGTCATCAATGGTATTATCTGTAACACTTGAATTTAATAACGAGAATGATGCGATAAGTTATGATACGGCACTTACGAACAGTAGCGGTAATACTTTTTATCCTTCAGTTAACAGGGACGGTTCAAAGA
>NZ_BDHD01000506.1:0-899 GCF_054786075.1 Treponema sp. R6D11
ATATACGGGCGTTGCGTACAATGGCAAACATAATGGACGATTATGAGGCTATTCCGGCAAATCAACGCAGAGATAGATACGATGATATGCTTCACTCCGCCCTAAGATCGGAACCCAACATGATTACCATTTATACAATATGGAAACCTAACGCCCTTGACGGAATGGACAGCCGCTATATCGGGCGTACGGGTTCCAGCCCCACAGGGCAATACGCGATGACTTTCAGCAAGGAAACAGGACAGATGGTCGCCCGTTCAAGCTCGGATATCGCGCACACTATGGAATATCTAACCGGTCCAAACGCGAAAAATGACCGTGTGGATAATCCGGAGCCATGGAAGGTAAACGGGAAAGACACGTTTGCGTTTAAAATGATGGTTCCAATACTGAATTCCAAAACCGGCGAAGTTGTAGGAGGATTGGGCTGTCTTTTGGCTATTGACGTAATACAAACCGCGGTGCAGGACGTTATAAAAAATAACGATGAAATATCCGCAATGGTAATTTATGCGGGTAGCGGAATGATAATGGGACACTTAATTCCAGACCGTGTTGGAAAGATGCTTATCGACGTGGATACGAGTTTTGGCGAATATATAAAGGAAGCTGATAAAGCGGTGCGTGAAGGCGTGGAATTTGAATGTAGAACATTTTCCCACGCGCTTGACTCGTATACAAGGCTTAAAACCATGCCCTTTAGAATAAGCGACTCCGAACAAGTCTGGTCAATAATGATTGTAGCCACAGAAAAACATATTTTACGGGAAGTTAAAACAATTACCGAATTTACCGTTATTCTGGCGGTTATAGCCATTATATTGGCGGCAGTAATTGTGTACTTTGTATTGAATAACGTAATCAACCCCATTGTAATGGTGGCGGAGCAACTCAAAGAC
>NZ_BDHD01000507.1:0-893 GCF_054786075.1 Treponema sp. R6D11
TTCTTCCTCTCTTATTTTGAGGAGCTTATAACGGCGGGTCCAAGTTATTTTTTTTTAAATATGCGGTTTCTCGATCCCCCCAAACAAAAAACCCCCCCGCGGTAACCCGAAAAAAAACAAGCGAAAACTATACAAAAAGAAGAGATGCAGTTTATCGACGCGAAGGCAAAAAGCGAGAAAGACAAAGAGCTTGATAAAAAGAGCGAAGAACAGAGAAATGCTGTGAATAAAGACATCGAGAGACTGGTTAAAAACACAGTTGAAAAACGCGAAAAGAATTTAGAAGCAGAGAAATTAAAAATAATAAACGAACAAACTAAAGAATTATACATAGCACCGCTTGATTTTGTTAATAATTATGCTGCGGCGGTTTTGATTAGGCAACAACAAATAGCAGCGATAGCGGAGTTAGCAGCATCTAGACCGATGCCAACGGCAGAAAATATGGTGTGGGATGCTAAAAAAGGTTTGATTTTTGATGAAGCGGCGTATGATACAGCTGTAGTTAGAGCAAGTGCTGCAGCGGCTAGAATAGAGAGAAAAAGAAATCCTGCGTTTGCGGAAACTGGTGATAAATACACATCAAAATATAAAATTGAACTTGATAAAAAAATCGCGAGCGGGGAGTTAACTCTTGAACAAAAGAAAGCTCTGGAGGCTGAAAAAGGAGCAGAAGCGACTTTGAAACAAAAACAACAATTGCCCGTGATGTCAAGCAATAAATTGCTTATAACGGAGCGGGGGAAAATCCTTAGGTTGGCGGAAGAGAGATTGGCGATTGCGCAATCGAATGTTAATAGTGGGAGATTTACGGTTATAACCGCCGAAGATATGAATAATTATGTTGCGGGGGATGAGTCGGCAAAAAATAAGGTTATAATTAGGCTTAAGGA
>NZ_BDHD01000508.1:0-782 GCF_054786075.1 Treponema sp. R6D11
ACGCGTCCGTTCCCAAGGACAAGCGGCGCTATGTGCTTGATATGTTTCCGTATCCGTCTTCGCAGGGACTGCATATCGGCCACCCGGAAGGTTATACCGCAACAGAATTTATTGCCGCTACCTTCGCATGAACGGTTACAATGTTCTGCACCCGATGGGCTTTGACGCTTTCGGTCTTCCGGCGGAAAATTACGCCATAAAAACGGGGACGCACCCCGCCGTTACCACGGCCGCGAATATTAACACTTTCCGCGAACAGATAAAAAAACTCGGCTTCTCTTACGATTGGGACCGCGAGGTCGACACTTCCGCCGAGGATTATTACCGCTGGACGCAGTGGATATTCCTCAAACTTTTTGAAAAGGGGCTCGCCTACGAGGCGGAAAGCCCCATTAACTGGTGCCCGTCGTGCAAGACGGGACTCGCCAACGAAGAAGTAAAGGACGGTCTTTGCGAGCGCTGCGGAGCGAAAGTTACGCGCAAACGAATACGCCAGTGGATACTCAAAATTACAGCCTACGCAGAGCGGCTGCTCGCGGACTTGGACGGGCTTGACTGGCCGGAACCGGTAAAATTAATGCAGAGAAACTGGATCGGACGAAGCGAAGGCGCTAACGTAACATTTAAAATCGACGGGCATAAGGACGAGCTTGAAATTTATACCACCCGCCCCGATACCCTTTTTGGGGCGACCTACATGGTTCTCTCTCCAGAGCATCCGCTTGTCGAAAAAATTACCACGCCGGAGCAAAAACAGGCGGTAACTTCCTACATCGACGCGG
>NZ_BDHD01000509.1:0-879 GCF_054786075.1 Treponema sp. R6D11
CTGCACCCGTCCGGCCTCCGCAGGGTAAGGATAGGGGGCGTTTTACTGGGAGATTTGCCTGAAGGCAGTTCCAGACCCCTTACACAAAAGGAGTTAATCGGGTTACAATGAGGGATACATGGTAATCGCTATTGACGGCCCCGCGGGCTCGGGAAAAAGCACAATCGCCAAACTTCTGGCGGAAAAGATGGATTTTACCTATATCAACTCGGGAAACCTTTACAGGGCGATAACTTTGGGCTGTTTAAGGGCGAAAATCGACATTTCCGACGGCGAAAAAGTGATAGAATTCGCCAAAAATATCAAAATATCCTACAAAAAAGACCGCGTTTCCCTTGACGGGCAGGACGTTACCGACCTTCTTCATACCGATGAAATCGACAAATATTCGTCCCCCCTTTCCTCGATAGTCCCCGTAAGGCACATAGTCAATGATTTAATACGTTTTTTGTCAAAAGGGTTGGATATTGTGGTGGAGGGCAGGGACATGACCACCGTGGTCTTCCCGGACACCCCGTACCGCTTCTACCTTGACGCGTCCGCCGATTCAAGGGCAAAAAGGCGCTTCGAGCAGGGGGTGTCAAAATTAAGCCTAAAGGAGAAAAAAACCGCCATTTTACAGCGCGACGAAATGGACAGGAATAAGGCCGAAGGAAGCCTTAAAATAGCGGAAGGAGTGCAATATTTGGATACTTCCGACTTGACCATTATTCAAGTTTATGAGAAATTGATACAGGTAATAACAAATAATTAAGGGAAGAACGAAAATGGCAGAAAAGGAAGTGAGCTCGGACACGAGTCCGGCAAAGGGAGAAAACATTCAAACTCAGTTACAGGAAGAATACCTGAAGTCGTTGGAACAACTTGAGGAAGGTCAGC
>NZ_BDHD01000510.1:0-878 GCF_054786075.1 Treponema sp. R6D11
ATACAGATAAATAATGGGGAATAAAGTAAATTATTTACAGAGATAGTAATTGTGTACCGGAGAGTTGATTACTCATTTTTTTGTCGAACGTCAAGAGTGGTGCGGCTCCAGTGCTTCGGGCAAAAACTTCAAGGTAACAATCAACAAATGATGATATTGGTTATTATGGCAGTTTGTTCAGGGACATCGTCCAATAGCCAACGTAAGATACAGTTTGTGTCAAGACTTGGCATATCGTTCCCGAACATGGGATTCCCACCCGTCGCCGGATGCCATAGGTACAGCCGCAGTTCCATTTTGCGTCATTTCCTTTTGCAGAAGTTGTCTAGCTTCGTTAATTCCGGCAAGTCGGTTAGTAGTGGGCATTCTATGATTATTTTTAATTCTTTCAGTTTCATTCCCCTACTCCGCCAAAGACACCACATTTACCGAAGAACTTGCCGCAAAAATCGGCGACTTCAAAACAATAATTACGGAATATTTTACATCTCTCCCTGCGGAAAGCGTAAATCAAATAGACGAAGAACTCGCAAAGCAGGAAATTCTAAAGCGTTTAAACGCCAATCTGCGGCTCGGACGCATAACAGCGCTTTATTTTAACGATATGACGATACTTGAAAGTGGGAAATGACGAAACTAGAAAAAATGGTGTTTGGCACTGTTGTGTTGCCAAGAAAAGACAGACAATAAACCTCGAAAATGGCGACATTTATTTTTGGATTGAACAACTTTCATTTTTTCTCCTTGATTTACATTGTTTCTCATTCCCCCCAAAGACTACTACACGTCGCTTTTACTCATCTGACGGCTGCCGCCGAGCGACCTAGTGGAGAAGTCGGTGGGTGCCGCGACGTTAATAAAAACAACACAAACGTAAG
>NZ_BDHD01000511.1:0-876 GCF_054786075.1 Treponema sp. R6D11
GACCTTAACGCAATGGACGCGGCGCGTAAAGTTTTAATCCTTGCCAGGGAATGCGGGCTAAACCTTGAGTTTAAAAACGTAAAAATCGATCCTATTTTGCCCAAGGCTTGCTTTAGCGCCAGAAATATCGACGCTTTTTTCCGAGAGCTGAAAAAAGCCGACGCTGATTTTGAAAAACGGCGCGCTCAGGCGGCGGCGGAAGGTAAACAACTGCGTTATGTCGCCGTAATAGAAGAAGGAAAGGCAAAACTTTCTTTCCGCGCCGAAGAACAGGGCAGCCCCTTCCGCTCGTTAGTGGACAGCGATAATATTGTAGTTATTACTACAAACCGTTATTCAAAACTTCCAATGGTTATCAAGGGACCGGGAGCGGGCGCTCAAGTTACGGCGACCGGAGTGTTCGCCGACATTCTGCGTACCGCAAGAACTTTGGTATAGGAGGCATTTATGGCTATCGCTCAAAATATTAAAAACTGCTTCCCGGCACTCCTAAAACCAGATGTTTTTTAAGATGTTCTACAAACGCTTTGTCATCGGCTTCTTTGCCTGTTTTGCTTTTCGGGACTTTGCAGAAAAGATAGAATGCCCCCTGCGGAGTGGAATATTCAATACCGGCGTTATTCAACACTTTCATAAAAGCGTCCCGCCTTCGCTCGTAAATTGAAACGTCAACACGCGCGTCTGTAAGAGAGGCGACTATTCTTTGCATTAGTGCGGGGGCGTTTACAAAACCAAGCACCCTTGTAGCGTAAATTAATCCGTTAAGAAGATCGTCCTTGCCGTTTATTGCTGGGTTTACAGCAATAAAGCCGATACGCTCGCCGGGAAGAGACAGGCTTTTTGAATAGGAAGTTACAACTATAGACTCGTTATAAC
>NZ_BDHD01000512.1:0-876 GCF_054786075.1 Treponema sp. R6D11
GGTTTCCCGCGCCGCTTCGTAAGCGTCCGTGGAACGGGCGGCAAGATCATGCGCGCCTCGGTGGACATTTGAATTTTCGTGTCTGTAAAAATACGAGATACGATCTATTACCGCGTTGGGTTTTTGCGTTGTAGCTCCGTTGTCAAGCCAGATAAGCGGTTTGCCGCCCGCGACTCTTTCATTCAGAATAGGGAAATCGCCGCGAATGCGGTTTACATCAAAACTGCCCGCTCCCAAAGGAGAGCTTTTAAAAAGCGTCTCTTCGGAAGGCGCTCCGGTAGGCGTGCTTGTATATGGCACTACAACCGGAGAATATTCAGTTTTGGCGTCTTCGGCTTTCTCGATCTTTTTTTCCTGAAGTTCAGGGAAATAAGTCAACGCCCACTTTTCAAGTTCTTCCGGATCGGGTAAGCCGTATCCGTTAGGTGTACCCTCAACAAGCCTGGCCGCTTGTGAGCGGTCAGGCGAAGTTTCAAGAGTAATCATAGTAGTTACCCACTTCCACATCTTCAAGAACGGCTATGGCGTCGTCTGCAAGAATTGCGGCTGAGCAGTACAGAGACAGGAGGTAGGACGCGAGTCCTTTGTTATCTACTCCCCTAAAACGTACAGAAAGTCCTCTGCCTTGTTCATTCTGCAAACCTGTCTGGTACAAACCGACAACACCGCGTTTTGCTTCTCCGGTACGCACCAACAGAATATTGGTTTTTCCGCCCTTGCTTTTTGGGTTTTTTACGCCGTCCACAAACAGTTTATCTGTTGGAATAATTGGAACGCCGCGCCAAAGAATAAAACTACCGCCAAAGAGCGAAGATGTATTGGGGGGAACGCCCCTGCGAGTACATTCGCGTTGGAAAGCGGCGACAGCTCTTGGGT
>NZ_BDHD01000513.1:0-870 GCF_054786075.1 Treponema sp. R6D11
GTATGAGAGCGCTGATAAGAAGGATATTGAGGAAGCGAAAAAAGCGTTTAGTAGGAAGATAAAAGAAGACGCGAGGGATATTTGCGAAAAATACATTCACCCGCCTGTAACGACTGAGTTTGCGATTATGTATTTGCCGACGGAAGGGCTTTACGCCGAGGCGGTTGGTGCGCTGGATTTGTTTGATGATTTGCAAAGGGAATATAAAGTGACAATTGCTGGACCGACCACTATTCTTGCTTTGCTAAACGCTTTTTTCGCTTCCTCAATATCCTTCTTATCAGCGCTCTCATACGCGTCCAACAAGCGCTCATAATCCTCTTTAGGATATTTAACATCTATCGGCAGATACGCATCTGGCAAAACAATAGCAAAGTCTACTCCCCCGCGCTCATCAGTTTTATCAGGATTCACAACAAGTTGTTTCTTATATTGCTTTTCCGTCAAAACATCTTGTAATATGCTATCGAGCAACAACTCGCCGCTATGCCCCCTCCTCTTCGGGTTCATAAGCATATTTTTCAAGTCACCAACGTTGGTAGCTAAATCTTTCATTTCCCCTAGCCCGCGTTGAACTTGTGCCAATTTTTCATCAACAGTTTTAGTCAACGTCGTAATAACATTAGAATTTTCTTGCTTGTTATTCGAAATGCCGTTTTGAAACGACACCACAATAAAAACAGCCGATACCAAAGTGATAATCGGCGAAACAACACATAAAACTAATAATAAAGACTGCATAGAAAATAGCCTATCCTAAGCGACAGGATCTGCTTCAGCTCGTTTAAAAACATATTTATCTTTTTGTTCACGACCCCACCTCATTACAGTTATTTTACACTAATATGCGAATTTTGTCAATAGGTTGAC
>NZ_BDHD01000514.1:0-869 GCF_054786075.1 Treponema sp. R6D11
GCGTACGGCAGGCCTGAACTTAACGATGAAACAATTAAAAAACGCGCGGTGCAGTCGGACGCCGACAACTTTATCAATGAAATGGCGGACGGCTATGACACGTTGGTAGGAGAGCGCGGGGTCGGAATTTCAGGCGGACAGAGGCAGAGGATCGCCCTCGCCAGGGCGCTTGCCGTAGAACCCGCGGTTCTTGTTTTGGACGACACCACGTCCGCCGTGGACAGCGAGACAGAGCAGTATATTCAGGAACATCTTGAAAAACTGGAGTTCCCCTGCACAAAGATAATCATCGCGCAGAGGATTTCATCGTTAAGTTCAGGCCTGCCGTACGCTATATTGCCTTTTACGGAATCGGAAAACAAAAACACGTCCTGCATGGCAAGCCCTATCTGCCTTCTTAACGAAGACAGCGTATAACGCCTTACATCCACGCCGTCCAAAAGAACCGCGCCGTAGTCCGGCTCGTAAAAACGCACAAGCAGGTTTACGAGCGAAGTTTTTCCAGCTCCCGTACTGCCGAGTATTCCGATAGTGGAACCAGCTTCCGCCGTAAAATTAATGTCCTCAAGAATTTTGTTTCCGTCAATAGTGATTTTTACGTCCCTGAATTCAATTTTCCCTTTTGGGCGTTGCGTTAGCTGAACCGCCCCCGACATGTCGCTTATTCCCTTGGGCGCTTCCACGACTTCGCGGATCATCTGCCCTGCGGAAGTCCAGCGTTCAAGGTCGGCGAGGAGAGGGCCTAACATCTGCATCGGCATCGCAAGCGCCCATGTGAGGGAGGAAAACGCCATGTATTCGCCTGGCGTAAGCCAGCCCTTGATTAGGAAGTAGCCGCCCGCGACAAGCATTATTACCGTAAGGAGCTG
>NZ_BDHD01000515.1:0-866 GCF_054786075.1 Treponema sp. R6D11
GGGTAAGGGAACGCTATCGAAAGAACCAAAATTGACGAGTTTGAAAGTGGAATCCTAAGCCGCCCCAACCCTGAAAAAACGCGGATATCGTCGTCAGAGGCGGCTATTTTTGCCTCAGTCCTTGCCGGACCGCCAAGCTGTAAAAGCGGCTTGGAGCCGGAAGAGCGCACGACGCCCACGATAGTGCCGATTAATAACAGCAGAACCAGCACGCCCGCAAGCGATAAAAGCCCAATATACAGAACTTGCGACGTTTTGGATTTCGGCGTAATAATTTCCTTCATTGAATATAGGATAAATCATTTTTGGGAAAATGTACAGGTTAGAAAAGGCGGCGTACTTGCCGCTTACCCCCGTTTGTGCGGCGCATTCTTCTCCTCAAGCGCGAGTTTCGCCACCGCGCGGACGGCTCTGGCGGCGTCTTCGCTTATCTTGCAACGTTCCGCCATTTCCGCCAAAGACGCCGCAGCGATGTTTTCCAGTGTTTCATAAGAGCGCATAATTATCGCCGCGCGCTTTGCCCCGATCCCTTCAACGGATTCCAGTATCGGAAAGAACAAGTCTTTAGAACGGAGTTTTGTATTGAGCTTCGTGGCAAACCGGTGGCACTCGTCCCGGACAAACTGCAAAACCTTCAACGCTTCCGACTGTTTTGAAAGCACGACGGGCTTCTTTGCGTTCGGCAGCCACAATTCTTCTTCTCTTTTGGCAAGACCCGCAATATCGCAATTAATTCCAAGTTCGTCTAACACGGTCTTTGCGGCGTTAACCTGCCCGATACCCCCGTCCACAAGTATTAAATTGGGCAGTTCCTTCTCCTCCCGCAAAAGGCGGGAATAACGCCGCAATACCGCCTCGCGCATAGC
>NZ_BDHD01000516.1:0-864 GCF_054786075.1 Treponema sp. R6D11
GCTATGTTGCGCTCAACCGCGCGTATGTGCGTAAGTACGATTATTAGGGCGGAAAAGACCAAAAGCGCAAATCAGGCGGCAGAAGCGCTTAAACGCCGCGAAAAGATGTTGGATATATTGAACAAGGTTTCATTAATCTTATTATCCGGAAACGAGGACAAATTCGAAGATACTATGACGGTAGGTGTGAATTTGATCGCAGACATGGCTGAACTTGACAGGATAATTCTTTACCGCAATCACATGGAGTCCGATAGTTTTAAAATATCTCAAATTTACCGTTGGGGTAGAAATTTAGATAGCAATACAGAATCGCTTGAATTACTTTTCGCTGATATGCCTTTCCTGAAAGTCATGCCAAATTGGAAAAATCTTTTGGCGGAGGGCAAATCTATAAACGCTCCATCAAAGATAATGCCCGATCCCGAAGCCGATACGCTCAAATCGTTTGGAATCCTTTCAGTTGCCGTTATACCTATACATATAAATAATGCTTTTTGGGGGTTTGCGCTTTTTGCGGATACTAAGAAAGAACGTTCTTTTGAAGATGATATTATTGAAATGTTGCGTTCTGCGGCGTTTTTATTCGCAAATGCTTTCATTCGTACCGAAGCGGAATATGACGTGCTTACAGGCATTTATAACAGGCGTTTCTTTAACAAAAACATGAAACGTATTATAAGTTCCTTATCCCGTTCATGCGGTTTATTAAGTATGTTGGTGATCGATATTGACTTCTTTAAGCGATATAACGATACTTACGGTCATGTTGAAGGCGATAATTGCCTTAAAATTGTCGCTCAGACGCTTTTTAACAGTATTACAAGAGCAGATGATTTTGTTGCAAGGTACGGAGGAGAAGAA
>NZ_BDHD01000517.1:0-860 GCF_054786075.1 Treponema sp. R6D11
GCGGCTATTTCGCCCTGGGATTCGCCCCAATCGTGCAGGGCGCCGCACGCTCGGATGGAGCCGTCTATCTCCAAAACCGAATAATCGGCCTTTTTTTCTTGAATTTGCTCGGGATTCCGCCTGATAAGTACGCCTTTTTGCATTAAAGGCTCCATCATTCGCAGAATATCGGGCAAATCCCTTGAATGGAAGGCCCGGATCGAGTCGTATTCATCGTTATAAACCATAGTTCCCACGCCAAGATTGGAAAAAAGCTCCTTTAAGACGACGCCTTCTTCTCTTGCGTCCAATAAATGCACCCTGTGGACGCCCGACCGGCTCGCATTTAGCGCCAATTTAAGCTCGGACGTGAATTGGGCGGGAACGGAGCTCGAATTTATTAGCGTTTCCGCCTGTTGGGGGGTAAGCCTTACAAGGCTCCCGTCCGGCCTCGCTTCCAATTTTTCCTTTTTGTTGAAGTCTTTCACGTTGAGCCTGTCGTGGGCGGACAAAAAGAACAGTTTTTCCGCTTTTAGGGCGGACGCGACCGCGAGGGCGATTTCGGCGCTCGGCACGTTGTAGGGCTTTCCGGACGGGCTCCAGCCTATGCAGGGCAGAATCGGAACCATGCCCAGGTTCAGCACCCTTTCCAGCGAATCGGTAAAAATCTTGTCCACGATGCCCGCGTGTTCGGTGTCGACGCCGTTTTGGACCCCGATCCCCCTCGCCCGCACAAAGTTGCCGATTAGGGCTTCCACCCTGCTTGCGGTAAGGAACGTCATAAATTTGCTCGCTACGTCGAACGCCGCCATTTCGACAAACGGAATGGTCTGTTTTGTCGTGATGCGGACGGGGAAATTATCTATTGAAGTATATTGGGA
>NZ_BDHD01000518.1:0-859 GCF_054786075.1 Treponema sp. R6D11
CGTCGATGCCGTTTTCAAGTTCGATAAACGCGCCCGCGCTTGTGATCTTAACGACTTTGCGTTTTATCCTTGAGCCTACGGGGTATTTTTCTTCGATGGCGTCCCACGGGTTTTCCTGAACCTGTTTAAGGCCCAATGACACCCTGCCCGCCTGAAGATCGTAACCTAAGATCATGCACTCGACGACGTCGCCGCTTTTCAACAAATCCTGCGGTTTTTGAATTTTCTTAACCCACGAAAATTCCGAGATGTGCGCCAATCCTTCGATTCCTTCTTCAAGTTCGATAAAGGCGCCAAAGTCCGTAAGTTTCGTGACTTTGCCCTTTACGATGTCGTTAACATGGTATTTTTCCTCGAAATGAACCCACGGATCGTCGGTGTAATGCTTAAGGGAAAGGTTGATTCTTTTTTCCTTGTTGTCTATGCGGATAACTTTTAATTTTATTTCCTGGCCTTTTTTAACGTAATCTTTAGGGCGTGTAACGTGCCCCCAGCTCATGTCGTTAATGTGCAAAAGACCGTCGAAACCGCCAAGGTCTATAAACGCGCCGAACGAGGTGAAGCTTTTTACGATACCGGTAACGTCCGTACCGATTGGCGTGTTTTCAAAGAACGCCTTGCGTTTGGTGTCATGTTCTTCTTCCATGCACTTGCGCCTGTTTACGACGATATTTATTTTATTGTCGGAATAAATTCTTTCGACGTAAAAACGGGATTTTAAGTTGAGAAGTTTTTCCGGCGTTTCAACTTTTGTTATGTCGGACTGGCTTACGGGAAGAAACGCGTGAACGCCCGCCCCAAGATTTACGTCGAAGCCGCCTTTAACTTTCGATTCTATAACGCCTTCTATGGCGAGATG
>NZ_BDHD01000519.1:0-749 GCF_054786075.1 Treponema sp. R6D11
AACGAGAAACGGATGAAGCCGTCTTGCCCGAACGCGTCGCCCGGAGTTAGAGCGATTTCGCCTTCGTCTAAGAGAGCATCGCAAAATTCGCTAGATGTTTCGAACGCGCCGTTTTTAATAAAATGTTCGATGTTTATGAACGCATAGAACGCGCCTTTTGGAGGTTTGCAAGAAACGCCTTCAATTTCTTCGATTCGGTTTAACAAAAATTCTCTGCGAGATGCAAACTCTTCTTTCATCGCCACAACGCTATCAAGCTCGCCGTCGAACGCGGCAACGCCAGCAGCGTCAGTTATAGAAGAAAGGCAGCCCGTTAAGTGGCTTGCGATGTTGCCGAACGCTTTTGCGAGCTTTGGTTCGCTTGCCAAAAAGCCCAAACGCCAACCCGGCATCGAGTATGTTTTGCTTCCCGCGCCAACGATGATTGTGCGCTTTTTGATTTCCTCGTTGAACGAAGCTATCGAAACTTGTTTTTCATCGCCGTATATAAAGTGTTCATAAACTTCGTCGGAAATGACGTAAAGATTGTTTTTTACGGCGAAATCTGCGATTTGCGAAAGCTCGCTTTCGCTATAAACCGAGCCGGTCGGGTTGTTTGGCGAGTTGATTATGATGGCTTTTGTCTTTTTTGTTAGCGCCAAGTCGAAATCATATACGCTTGCCTTGAACTCGTTTTCTTCGGTTGTTTCAATAATTTTTGGAACGCCACCAGCTATTGCGATTTGTTCAACATATGAAACCCAATATGG
>NZ_BDHD01000520.1:0-859 GCF_054786075.1 Treponema sp. R6D11
CCACGCGCCCGCGCATAAAATTAATAACGCGGCTATATTCACCAAAAGAGGGAAAAACGCGCTGTTGTTTTTCGCGTTTACAGCCGTATCTTCGCCCGCCGACTGCGACAGGTGTTTGCGTCTTTTTTCCGCTATCCCGTTTATCTTCGCGAGTATTTCTTTTTGCTCTTCCACCGGGATTCCCGAAGACGAGTCGAAAACAACGTCGTTTGCCATTTTATTTCTCCTTACAATCAACACTGGCGGCTTCTTTCGCGGAAAGCCTTATCCCGCCCGCCTTTACGCCGCGCACATTGTAGTCATGCGCCTTAAAATCCTCCTGAAGAACTTTAAGCCTTGGCTTTGGAACATATTTTACGCTAAAAATAAATTTTTGCCTTGTGTCTATATGCAAAACCTGCGCCCCGTCCGGGACAAGGAAATAGTCCTTGTTCATAATCCAGCCTTCGATTATACAGCGTTTTATGCACGGAAAGCCCGTCCCTTTTTCCTTGTAAACAATCGTAAAAATCGTCTTGGAAAGGGCGTCCTTGTCCGCCACCCCTATCCACCACGCGTCCGCTCCTACGAATGTTTTTTCGCACAAATCCATTATAGTGTACATTCCGTTCTTGCGGATAACAAGAATTCTGTCGAAGGGGGAAACTTCGGCAATCTTCGCGCCGGACACGTTTGTTCCCAGATAGCCCGATTTACTGTCGTATCTTAACTCAACGTCCCGCTTGACGACTTCTTTGGCGACAATTTTTTCAAAAGCGCCCACGACGGTTTTTCTTTTTCCGCCGTTTATTTCCTCGTTGGCTTTTATTTTCGCTATAATGCCTTTAAGCCAGGCGACCGAATAGGCGGTTATATTTTT
>NZ_BDHD01000521.1:0-857 GCF_054786075.1 Treponema sp. R6D11
AAGGGCGGAGCAAATTACTGAAGACGAACGCGACATGACCCTTCACCCTAAATATCTGTCCGAGTTTTTGGGGCAGAAAACGATGAAGGAAAATCTTTCGGTTTTCATAACCACCGCCAAACAGCGCAAGGAAAGCCTTGACCACCTTTTTTTAATAGGGCCTCCCGGTTTGGGAAAGACCACTCTCGCGCAGGTAGTGGCGAACGAGCTTGAGACGGGTTTTGTGCAGACATCCGCGCCCGCCCTTGACAAGCCGAAAGATTTGGTGGGGCTTTTGACAAACCTTAAAAAAGGCGACGTGTTTTTTATTGACGAGATTCACAGGTTAAAACCCGCTATCGAAGAATTGTTGTATATAGCCATGGAAGATTACGGAATCGACTGGGTGGTGGGGCAGGGACCTACGGCGAGGACGTTAAGAATCGCCATTAACCCTTTTACTCTTGTGGGCGCGACTACCAAAGCTGGAATTGTCTCCAGCCCTCTGATAAGCCGCTTCGGGATCACCTGCCGTTTTTCGTTTTACGGGCAGGAGGACATGGAAGCCATAGTACGCCGTTCCGCCGGACTTTTGGACATTAAAATTCAAGACGACGCGGCGTCTCTTCTGGCGAAGTCGTCCAGGGGCACACCGCGCGTGGTAAACCGGCTTTTGCGGCGCATGAGGGACTTCGCGCAGTATTCGGGGGAAAAAGCCATCACGACTCCCGTGGTAACTTCGGGGCTGTCTAGGCTTGAAATAGACGCGCTCGGGCTTGAAAAACAGGACAGGGACATTCTTAAAATAATAATTGAACGTTACAAAGGCGGACCTGTGGGCGCGGATACCCTCGCCATTTCCATAGGTGAGTCCGTAG
>NZ_BDHD01000522.1:0-850 GCF_054786075.1 Treponema sp. R6D11
ATAATACATATTTCGTCTTTTAACGGGTTTTTTACCATTGAGCTTATGCCGTTTGTCGCAAGTTGGAACTTGTCCATCGCCGCCCTTTGGCTTATGCTCCAGATAACGATAAACCCGTCTTCGCCCGCGCTTATTACCGTGTCCTTGTTGTGGACTAACGCCGTAACCCTTCCCCTGTGTCCGCCCGCTATGTCAAAACAAAACAGGGGTAACGTTGAAAGAAACAGGACAAGCGCGAAAATTTTTCTCATTTTAATATGTCTGGCCTGTAAAGGTTTTGAACGGAAAGATAGGTGCGGCAGCGTAAAACCGAAAATATTTCGTTCTTAGGGCGCTTCTTGTAATCCGCCAAAGTTTTTTCATAAACTTCAATTGGCACTATCATTACTGCGACTTCGTCCTGCTTTATGCCGTCAAGATGAAATTCAATGCCTTTGGGGGTTTTCCCTATGTACCACGCGTTAATTTCCTTGTCGGGATACGTGTCTTCCGCTTTGGAAAGCAGAATTGATTTTATAGCTTCAATTACGACGGGTTCCAAATCGTCTTTGATAACGATTATACGGTCTGCCATTTCAGGATATCCGATAAGCGTTTCCGTGTTGGGTTTGTCTTTTTTCCTACGGTAAAATTCGCCGCGTTCCAGTTCCGGCAACACTTCAAAGTTTACGTTTTTTGACTTCCATATAAGATTAATGGGATATTCCGGCTTGTGTTTCTTGCCGCAGTCGGGGCAGTCAAAACTCATAAACGTCCCGTTGCAAATTTTTTCTATTTGCTCCGGCTTAGCGTCAAGATTAATTTCTTCATCGATGTCTATGGGAATATTCTTGCCGCAGGGGCATGTGAT
>NZ_BDHD01000523.1:0-844 GCF_054786075.1 Treponema sp. R6D11
CATCAGAGCAATTCGCAGAACGAATAAAACAGGATGCAATAAAAGAGGCGGAGGCGGAACTGATGATAACGATGTTTTTTCTTAGTTAGTGAATATTATACTTTCTAAAATACAAGATGAAAGTGAAAAGAAAAAAGGAGATAAATATGATTTTCAAATATTTTCATATAAGGATGGAGAAAGTTTTGAAGATAACGAAACATTATTTGATAGAATAAATGAATTATACCGCCGAGCTTTAAAACAAAGATTAAATATTTTAGAAGAAAATAAACTTAATAAATCTTATGTTATTGACGAAAATAAATTTTCACTTAGTAAATTAAAATATGCTGTTTTAGAATTGGAAAGATTTAGCTTTGTTGACGGTAAAAATAGTTTTAGTGGGAAAGATATTTTAGGTAGTTTTTTTGAAGGGATAATAAGAGAAGGATTTAAACAAACTAAAGGACAATAATGTCTATTCTAGGTTTGTTGACCTTTGGATGCCCAAAATCATATTCTGTTTCAATTTCTATCCTTTCTGGTTTATATCCCAATTCATTTACAAGTTTTGTAAGTATAAAAGAACGGACTACTTCTTCTGGTTTGTATTTTTTAATCTTCCACCCTTTGATTTTGTCCGTATATTGGACTTTTTTCTTTTCAAAATCATATTCCTCGACAACTTTAATTTTCTGTTTGTCAAGGTAGGTTTTGACTATATCATAATCCATGAAATACTATAATAAAGGAATAAATAAAAAAGTCAAGACAAATCAAAAAGTGTCTGAAATATCTTTTCTGTAGTATGTTCGCATGGTAACAGTTACAGCAAAGCAATATATAATAATTACTTCAACAA